>NZ_JBQHWK010000002.1:0-132375 GCF_052064015.1 Collinsella sp. HCP3S3_D1 | reverse complement strand
CTTCCTGGCCTCGATGTCGTGCTTCACCCTCAAGTCGACACGCATAAAAAGCCTCCCATTTCTCATGTCCAAGAAATGGGAGGCAGTTCAAATGAGCTACCTAAGCGGTGTTCGCTCATTCTGTAAGCATCGGAATTTGCGGGCGTCACAGGGGCAAACCGTGAGAAACTTATTGACGTTTATGGAGCGTATACGATGGGAGCGATGCCTTGGATAAGAACGAGCTGCAAAAGCGTATGGAACAGGCCATCCGCCTGACGGCACCTGGTCAGCCGATCCGCACCGCCCTTGACATGATCATCGCCGGTCACCTGGGCGCCCTTATCTGCGTCGGCGACACCGAAAACGTGCTCGCTGCCGGTAACGACGGCTTCCCGCTCAACATTTCGTTTACCTCGAACCGCCTGTTCGAGCTTTCCAAGATGGACGGCGCCATCGTCATCGACGGCGACCTTACCCAGATCCTGCGCGCCAATTTCCACCTCAATCCCGACCCCTCGCTCGCCACGAGCGAGACGGGCATGCGTCACCGTACTGCCGCTCGCATGTCGGTGCTCACCGACGCCATCGTGATCTCGGTCTCGGCCCGTCGTGCCGTCGTCAACGTGTATGTGCACGGCAAGAGCTATGAGATTCAGCCCGTCACCACCATCATGAGCTCGGTCAACCAGCTCGTCGCTACGCTTCAGACCACCCGTCAGTCGCTCGACCGCTCCCTGCTGCGTCTGACGGCCCTCGAGCTGGACGACTACGTCACGCTCGCCGACATCACCGGCATTTTCTCGAGTTTCGAGATCATGCAGCAGGCAAAGACCGAGCTTAAGGATTGCATTGTCAAGCTGGGCAACCAGGGCAAGCTCGTGCAGATGCAGCTCGAGCAGCTCGCCGGCTCCAGCATGGATACCGAGTACGACTTGATGATTCGCGACTACGCAAGTGATTCCTCCGAGGCAAACGCCGAGAAGATCCGTGCCGAGCTTAGCCGCATGACGCCCAAGGACTTGTCCGACCCGCAGCATGTGGCGGCGGTTCTGGGTTACGACGACCTGGACGAGGACTCCGTCATGACGCCGCTGGGCCTGCGCACGCTTTCGCGCGTGTCCGTCGTGCGCGACGGCGTGGCCGAGAAGATCGTCGACGAGTATGGCTCGCTGCAGGAGCTCATGGACGACATCAGCAAGGATCCGGAGCGCCTGGGCGACTTTGGCGTTAACAACCCTGCCATTCTTGCGGACTCCCTGTACCGCATGAAGGGCACCAAACAGGGGAACGCATAATGGCGCCCGTATGCGCTGTGGTCGTTGCCGGTGGCAGCGGCCAGCGCTTTGGTAATCCCGGTGGCAAGCAGCTCGTCAATGTAGCGGGCCGTCCGCTTATGAGCTGGTCCATCCGCGCGTTTGACCGTAGCGATAAGGTCGGCCATATCGTCGTGGTTTGCCCTGCCGAGCGTCGTGCCGAGATGCGCCGCCTGGCCATCAGCCCGTATTCGTATAACACGCCCATCAGCTTCGCCGATGCCGGCGATACCCGCCAGGACTCCACTCGTGCCGGCGTGCATGCGGTGCCGGCAGGCTTTGAATACGTCGCCATTCACGACGGCGCTCGTCCGCTCATTACTACCGAGGCCATCGATCACGCTATCGACGTGCTCGTGAGCGACCGCTCGCTCGACGGTGTCGTGTGTGGCCAACCCGCGATCGACACGCTCAAGATCGTCGATGGGGACAACATCGTCGAGACGCCGCCACGCGAACTCTATTGGGCCGCACAGACGCCGCAGATCTTTAGTGTCGACGCCATGAAACGCGCCCATGCCGCGGCGATTGCCGAGGGCTTTATCGGTACGGACGATTCGTCACTGGTCGAGCGCATGGGTGGGCGCGTCCGCTGCGTCCAGAGCCCGCGCGACAACCTTAAGGTGACGGTGCCCGAGGACTTGCGTCCCGTAACCGCGATTTTGCTCGGTCGCATGGCCGAGGGAGAGGACCTTCCCCATGTTCAGTAACCTGCGCATTGGCCACGGCTACGACGTTCACCGTTTGGTGGAGGGGCGTCGATGTATCATCGGCGGGGTCGACATTCCCTACGAGCGCGGCCTGCTGGGCCACTCGGATGCCGATGTACTCGCGCACGCGCTGGCCGACGCTATTCTGGGCGCCTGCCGCGGGGGAGACATTGGCAAGCTGTTCCCCGACACCGACCCCGCCTATGAGGGTGCCGACTCGATGGTGTTGCTTGCCCGCGTAATGGACTATGCGCGCGAGCTGGGCTTTGAGTTTGTCGATGCCGACTGCACCATTGCCTGCCAGCAGCCTAAGATCACCCCGCACCGCGATGCCATGCGTGCCAACTTGGCCCATGCCCTGGGCGTTGACGTCGAAAACGTGGGCGTCGCCGCCACCACGACCGAAAAGCTCGGTTGGGAAGGTCAAGGCGAGGGAATTGGCGCCTGGGCCGTCTGCCTGCTACAGAAAACCGTTAAGGAGTAACGAATGCGTATCTACAACAGCGCTACCCATAAAAAGGAAGAGTTCCAGCCCATCGAGCCCGGCAAGGTCCGCATGTACGTGTGCGGCCCCACGGTTTACGACAACATCCACATCGGCAACGCCCGCACGTTCATCAGCTTCGATGTGATTCGACGCTGGCTCATCGCGAGCGGCTACGAGGTCACGTTCGCCCAGAACCTCACCGATGTCGACGACAAGATCATCAAGCGCGCTAACGAGCAGGGCCGTACGGCCGCCGAGGTCGCGACGGAGTTCTCGGATAAGTTTATTGGCGTCATGCGCGCTGCCAACGTGCTCGATCCCGATGTGCGCCCCCGCGCCACCAAGGAGATCGGCCCCATGATTGCCATGATCAAGGCGCTCATCGAGCAGGGCCACGCTTACGCCGCCGATAACGGCGACGTGTACTTTTCCGTGCGCAGCGATCCCAACTACGGTCAGGTCTCGGGCCGCAACATCGACGACCTTATGGTGGGTGCGCGCATCGAGGAGAACGAGGACAAGAACGACCCGCTCGACTTTGCGCTGTGGAAGGCCGCCAAGCCCGGCGAGCCCAGCTGGCCGAGCCCCTGGGGCGAGGGCCGTCCCGGTTGGCACACCGAGTGCGCCGCCATGGTGCACCGCTACCTGGGTACCCCGATCGACATTCACGGCGGTGGTTCCGACCTTGCCTTCCCGCATCACGAGAACGAGTGCGCCCAGGCTGCCTGCGCCTGGCACCAGGGTTTCTCCAACACCTGGATGCACACGGGCATGCTGCTGGTCGACGGCGAGAAGATGTCCAAGTCGCTTGGTAACTTCTTTACGCTGGCCGAGGTGCTCGAGCAGCACTCCGCTGCCGCCCTGCGTCTGCTGATGCTGCAGACGAGCTATCGCTCGCCGCTCGACTTCTCCTGGGAGCGCCTGGAGGGTGCCGAGAATTCGCTCACGCGTATCGCCGGTACGGTCGAGAACCTGCGCTGGGCCGCGAACCATGCGACGGCCGATGCCGATGAGGCAGCATCTGAGGCGTTTGCCGCCAAGGCTGCCGAGACCCGTGCCACCTTTAATGAGTGCATGGACGACGACTTTAACACCGCCGGTGCCATGGGCGCCGTCTTTGGTTTTGTCACCGAGTGCAATCAGTATCTGGAGCAGGCGGGCGACGCTGCCGACAAGGCCGCGGCTCTTGCTGCCGCCGATACGCTGGTCGAGCTGCTCGATACGTTTGGCGTTGAGCTTCCCGAGCCCAAGGTCGAGCTGCCGCTGGGCCTTTTGGGCGTTGCCGCCGGCTTGGTCGCCTACACTGGTGACGACGTGGACGAGGCCGCTGCCAAGATTCTCGAGGCTCGCGCCGAGGCCCGTGCCGCCAAGAACTGGGACTTGGCAGACGCCATCCGCGATCAACTCAAGGACCTGGGCCTGACGATTGAAGATACCGCCGCCGGCACCCGTATCAAATCCCTCTAACCCCCGCGGGTTTCCCAAGCACCCGACCGCCCGAGCCACGGCACCTTGCCTTTCAATCGTCGGGCATGACCTCAAGGTCTATGCCCTCTTCTTTCAAGGCAATCTGCCGCACCTCGGGCGGTCGGTCTATTTGTTTCGTTTGATAGTTGTATTTAGGAGGCCGTCCTATGGCCGACAATCGCAAGCGTGCGCCTCGTGGCGGCAAGCAGGCCGCTTCTGGCTCGCGTCCGATTCGCCGAAATGACCGCGCTGCCGCTTCCAAGGGCCAGCGCGATCGTACCCAAGCTGCGCGTCCGCAGCGCGATCGCAACCGCGACGCTGTCCAGGCTCCCAAGGGCGAGTTTATCGAAGGCCGTCGCGCTGCCGTCGAGGCCCTGCGCACCGGTTTTCCCATCAAGTGCGCACTTATTGCCGAGGGCGGGGAGCGCGATGCCGCCTTGTCTCGTCTGGTCGATGACCTCAACGCCGCGGGTGTCCGCATTAAGTACGTGCCGCGCGCGCAGCTCGATGCGCTGTCGAGCCATGGCGCTCACCAGGGCATTGCACTCGAGGTGGGCAACTTTCCTTATGCGGATGTCGCCGATATCCTCGACCGTGCAGGCGAGGGTCCGGCACTTGTCGTGGTGCTCGACCACGTGACCGACGACGGTAACTTTGGCGCCATCGTGCGCTCCGCTGAGGTCGTGGGCGCCGCGGGCGTCATTATTGCCAACAAGCGCGCTGCCGGCGTGACCGTGGGCAGCTACAAGACCTCAGCCGGCGCCGTCATGCATCTGCCTATCGCGCAGGTCCCCAACATTGCCCGTGCGCTCGACGATCTTAAGGCCGCTGGCTTTTGGGTGGGCGGTGCCTCCGAGCACGCCGAGGGCAGTTGCTGGGATGCTCCCTTCGAGGGCCGCGTGGCGCTTGTCATGGGCTCCGAGGGCGACGGCATCTCGCGCCTGGTACTCGAGAAATGCGACTTTTTGACCAAGCTTCCTCAGCGTGGCATGACCGAGAGCCTCAACGTTGCCCAGGCAACGACGGCACTGTGCTTTGAGTGGCTACGTCGCAACGCCGGCGAGCTCATGGGGGAGGAGTAGCGCATGTCCAAGAAGAACCGCGCCAAGTCTAAGGCCAAGCGCTTTGGCGAAGGCTCGGCCAAGCCGATTGTCTCGGCCGCGACCTACGGCGTGGGCGGCAATGCGTTTGCGCAGGCTATCGCCGACCCAGTCTCCACGGTGCACTCCAATAAGCCCGAGCTGTTGGTGGTCGACGGCTACAATGTGATCCACTGCACGCCGCGCTACGAAAAGCTCGTGTACGACCATTCCGACGATCCGTATTCCAGCGACGTTCACGATATGGCGCGCACCGCCCTTATCAACGACGTTGCCGCCTTTGCCCAGGGCCGCTACGAGGCCGTAATTGTGTTTGACGGTGCAGGCAATATCTCTAGCGAGCGTCCCAACCTGCCGGCTCGCGGCGTGCGCATCGAGTTTTCGCCGACGGGTGTATCGGCCGATACCGTGGTACAAAAGCTCTGCATTGAGGCGCGCGAGGAAGGTCGTGCGTGCTCCGTGGTATCGAGTGACGGCACAATCCAGGCCGTCGTCATGGGCAAGGGCGTTACGCGTATCTCGAGCCGTATGCTGGTGGACGAGATCAAACAGATCGATAACGACGTCCGCGAGGCAGAGGAGGCTCCGCAGATCAAGATGACTCTGGGCAGTCGCCTGAGCCCCGAGGCACTGGCCAAGCTCAAGGCCCTGCGCGGGAGGTAGGTAAACCTTCTATGGGGAGCTGCTTTCTCGATTGATCAACCAACTGGTTTGTAATCAATGGGTTGCGGCTTGGCATCGCCAAAACGAATAGTTTTTGGTTCTGGCGAACAGATAAAACTATTCGTTCTGACGAATAGTTTTGAGATATGGTCGATCAAAGGGCCTGTTGCGCCCCGTCCGCAATTCCTTTATTCTTAATTGGCTTCGCGCGAAAGCGCCAAGTGTGCCAGTGTGGCGCAACGGTAGCGCAACTGATTTGTAATCAGTGGGTTGCGGGTTCGATTCCTGTCACTGGCTCCATGAGAGTTTCGGGCTCTGTTCCCTAGTGGGACAGGGCCCGTTTCTTGTGGGCAGCTAGATTCGACTGTCCGCCGTCAGTTTAAAAGCTTTCAGGTACAAGATGCCGCCGATAACGTACATGCAGGCATCAAGCGGATCTGGGGTACTAAACTCGAGCACCATGGGCGCAAGTACTTCCCAGCAGATTGAGCATCCCACCGATAATGCCAAGCTACTTGCAAAGTTGCATATCGGCGTTTTCCCGCTCACCGTTTCGCAGAGGACGTTTACGTAGGCGGGAAAAATGATTCCTCCGCACAGATCTCCGAGCTGATAATGGGCGAAGTCGTAGGGGAGGAAAAAGTCGAAGCTCGCAATGTATCTGTTAACGAGATACACGATGCCGGCAAGCAGCGGCAGAAGATTTGCGCTGGAAATAAGCGCGGATTTGAATCGTTTAGCCACAGACCGCAAACATAGTCAGGCCAAGGCAAATGCCCAAAGCAATGATGATGATCTGGCTGCAGCCGTTACCCGAAGGGACCATGACACTCTCTTTCTCGATACATTAGTAAATTAAAGTATGCCACAGCCAGCAGCGTATTTGTTGAGCAACAACCTGTGGCTGATACCGTGTTACACGGCCTTGCGTCGGCTGAGGCATCAGCCGAATGACCTGGCACCTGTCGTGATGGCGCTCGACAATGGCGTGAGCACCGTCTACGCCCGTGACGGGCTATCGGTAGAACACATCATCTGGCTTCGAATAATGGGGGCGAGTGCGAGTATTGGCGTTCCTCGAAACGCTCGTTGCGCTCGCCGATTAATAGGCAACCCGTTGGGACTCATTACGCAGCCCGATTTAAACTGCTGACTTGGGTACCGCATGCATTTCGCATAGCCGCGGGAGGCTGCGCAACCGCCTGACGCTATTTATGAGTCATGAGCTGTTTTGGTTATGCGAGATATCGAAAGGAATTCTAGGATGTCTGTAGATCTGAAAACAGTAAAAGATGCGATGAGCCTTGCGGCGAAGGTCCTGGTTGCGGCCGCGGACGTCATTGATGGCGCAAAGCAGCTCGGCGTCGATGTCGAAGCTGTCGGCGGCGCTGTAAAGGATGCTGCGGATGGTGCCGCTAACGGTGCACGTGTCGTTGCCGATGGTATTGGCAAGGGGCTCGGTGTCGCGGCCGACGGCTTTGGCGCGGCAGTTGGCGCGCTGGGCGGCGCCGCGAAAGCGTTGCAGGACTCAAGAGAGGCCGCCGAGGCTCGCAAGAAGATCAACGCCGCAAGGCAGTCGATTTTCGAAAGTGCGTCCACGGCGATGCCCCTGCACAAGTTTGTCTGCCAGCAGAAAAAGGCTGCCGATGCCGCGTTTAACGGCTTTGATATGCCTGGCTGCTACCTTATCGCAAAGTATCAAAAAGGCGATCACGATAAGAACTACAGTGACTATCTGGGAATTTATGTGGGCTCAAGCGAGCACATGTCGGAGGATATCGTTTCCACGCCCACGCGCTTGGGCGATCCGGATGTCTATGCCGATTATAAGTACCATCAAAACGTGATGCTATTTGTGTTTCCCTGCGAGCTAAAGGACCTCGATGAACGTCGCGAGCTCCTGCTGCGCTCGTTTGAAGGCAGCAGACTCTACAACGGATCTGAGGTACTGGCTTAAGGGCTTGATTGGGGTTGGTCGACAATCTAGATCTGTAACACGAGGACGAGCGTTCAGCTCCCAGCTGTTACAGATTTAGACAATCTGGGGGCGAGCTGAGAAGTGTCTCAATCTGTAACAACTAGGGAAGGAAAACCGTTCTAACTGTTACAGAATGAGACGTAAGCTAGGGTCTCTGCGAAACATCTCAATCTGTAACAACTAGGGAAGGAAAACCGTTCTTGCTGTTACAGATTTAGATAAATGGGAGACCTCCAGGGAAACATCTCGATCTGTAACAAATAGGGGAGAAAATGTTCTCTAAATGTTACAGATCGAGACAAAGGCCGGACCGGTCCCAATCATCCTGGTTGAGCGAGGATATTCGGACGCACGAGGATCGTTATCGAAAGTCGATGCCGCAAGCGTACTCCACCACACCAAAGTGTTCCCTCGGGAAATGTCGCCAGCGCGGCCAAATCCGCCGTCCTTCATATCTAAATTCAGCAAAACCGCAGGTCAAAGGTATATAGATACGCCCGGTACCGTGTATTTAGAGGTTTTCGTTGACAGCCCCCAAGGTTGCATCGTATTATCTTTTTCGTTCGCGGGGGCGGAGGCCCAAAAGACCAAAGAACCTGCGGATACTTGAACGATTGGGAGTTTGCCCGAGTGGTTAATGGGGACGGGCTGTAAACCCGTTGGCTCTGCCTACATAGGTTCGAATCCTATAGCTCCCACCCGTCAAGTGCCTGTATAGCTCAGTCGGTAGAGCACTTCGTTGGTAACGAAGAGGTCACCAGTTCAAGTCTGGTTGCAGGCTCCATCCGGCGGTGTAGCTCAGTTGGTTAGAGCACACGGTTCATACCCGTGGCGTCACTGGTTCGAATCCAGTCACCGCTACCATAGGTAACACGGTGGCTTCTCAATAGTATGTTGAGAAGCCACTATGGTATAAAGGCATAGTCCCGTCCGGGGACGACCTGTTTAGAGGAGGGCTTTATGGCCAAAGAGAAGTTTGAGCGCACTAAGCCGCATGTTAACATCGGCACCATCGGTCACGTCGACCACGGCAAGACCACGCTGACCGCTGCCATCACCAAGGTTCTCTCCGAGACCGAGGGCTGCAAGGCTGACTTCACTGCGTTCGAGAACATCGACAAGGCTCCCGAGGAGCGCGAGCGCGGCATTACGATCTCCGTCTCCCACGTCGAGTACGAGACTGCTGCCCGTCACTACGCTCACGTTGACTGCCCGGGCCACGCTGACTACGTCAAGAACATGATCTCCGGTGCTGCTCAGATGGACGGCGCTATCCTGGTCATCGCCGCTACCGACGGCCCCATGGCTCAGACCCGCGAGCACATCCTGCTCGCCCGTCAGGTCGGCGTTCCCTACATCGTCGTCTTCCTGAACAAGTGCGACATGGTCGACGATGACGAGCTCATCGACCTCGTCGAGATGGAGACCCGTGAGCTCCTTTCCGAGTACGAATTCCCCGGCGACGACATCCCCGTCATCCGTGGTTCCGCTCTGGGCGCTCTCGAGGGCGACGCCAAGTGGATGGACGCCATTCGCGAGCTCATGTCTGCCGTCGACGAGTACATCCCGACGCCTGCTCGTGACAACGACCTCCCGTTCCTGATGGCCGTTGAGGACGTTATGACCATCTCCGGCCGTGGTACCGTTGCTACCGGCCGTGTCGAGCGCGGTGAGCTCAAGCTCAACGAGCCCGTCGAGATCGTCGGCATCAAGGATACCCAGAACACCGTCGTTACCGGTATCGAGATGTTCCGTAAGTCCATGGACTTCTGCGAGGCTGGCGACAACGTCGGTCTGCTGCTCCGCGGCATCAAGCGCGAGGACATCGAGCGCGGCCAGGTTCTCTGCAAGCCCGGTTCGGTTACCCCGCACACCAAGTTCACCGGTGAGATCTACGTTCTGACCAAGGAGGAGGGCGGCCGTCACACCCCGTTCTTCGATGGTTATCGTCCTCAGTTCTACTTCCGTACCACCGACGTTACCGGTACGGTCAAGCTCCCCGAGGGCACCGAGATGGCTATGCCTGGTGACCACATCACCATCGAGGGCGACCTCATTCACCCGATCGCTATGGAGGAGGGCCTGCGCTTCGCTATCCGCGAGGGTGGCCACACCGTCGGTTCGGGCATCGTCTCCACGATCATTGAGTAAATTAGCTCTCTGATACAGCTGACTTAGAGAACCCGGCACTTATATGGGTGCCGGGTTCTTTTCTACGTGGGTCTTTTTGCCTGATGATTACGCTTAGCTCGCTCTTAAGTTGAGCGTGAGGGATCGATTAGATCTCGTTGGCTCCATTGATGTGTTCCAAATATGAATGGATCTACCGAGAACCAATTGATGCGAGGTTTTCATTGACAGCACTTACGTAGAGCTGATAAAGTACCAACTCGTGCCCGTACGGGGCGGATATGAAAGGTTCAGGATACATGCGTACTCTAGTTACTCTTGCGTGCACTGAGTGCAAGCGCCGCAACTATACGACCACTAAGAACAAGGCGAACATGCCTGATCGTATGGAGATCAAGAAGTATTGCCCCTGGTGCCGTCACCACACGCTGCACAAAGAGACTCGCTAGTCTCTAGTCACATACGCCAGTAGTTCAATTGGTAGAGCATCGGTCTCCAAAACCGAGTGTTGAGGGTTCGAGTCCTTCCTGGCGTGCCAGTCATTATTCCGTAAGCTCCCGTTTGGGGGCTTACGGTTTACTCATGTATAAGCGCATTGCGCGGAGGTAACCCAAATGGCCAACAAGAAGAACAAGAAGAAGGCACAGCAGCAGGCGCCTGCCAACAAAGCTGCCGCCAACTCCAAGGTTGAGGCCAAGAAGGCCGTTGCCAAGAAGAGCGAGAAGGCTGCGAAGTCCAAGAAGAACGAGAAGCCCGGTTTCTTCGCCCGCACCAAGAAGTATTTTGCTTCGGTGAAGTCCGAGATGAAGCGTGTCACGTGGCCCGATAAGAAGGAGCTCGTGAACTACTCGGTCGTCGTTTGCGCTTCTCTGATCGTCGTCGGCGTCGTCATCGCTCTGCTCGATGCTGGCTTTGGCGAGGCTCTTGCTCTGTTCTCTGGATTGAGGGGCTAAACCATGTCTAAGCGTTGGTACGTCGTCCACACTTACTCTGGATACGAGAACCGCGTTAAGTCCGATCTCGAGCATCGCATCGAGACCATGGGCATGCAGGATCGTATCTTTGATATTGAGATTCCTATGGAGCGCGTCACCGAAATCAAAGAGGGTGGCA
This sequence comes from Collinsella sp. HCP3S3_D1, assembly GCF_052064015.1. Classification (NCBI taxonomy): domain Bacteria; kingdom Bacillati; phylum Actinomycetota; class Coriobacteriia; order Coriobacteriales; family Coriobacteriaceae; genus Collinsella; species Collinsella sp. HCP3S3_D1. The sequence continues at coordinate 121,432 of NZ_JBQHWK010000002.1, read as the reverse complement.
AGCGCGAGACCAAGGATTCTAAGATTTTCCCGGGTTATGTCCTGGTTCGCATGGAGATGGATGACGATGCATGGACGTGTGTTCGCAACACGCCCGGCGTCACCGGTTTCCTGGGCGGCAACGGCAAGCCCGCTCCGCTTTCCCGCGACGAGTACAATAAGATGACTCGTCGTCCCGGTAAGGGCGATTCGCCCAAGCGTACGTCGGTTGATATTGAGGTTGGTACGTCCGTCCGCGTCACCGATGGCCCGCTTACCGACTTTGATGGCAAGGTCTCCGAGGTTAACGCCGAGGCAGGCAAGCTCAAGGTCACGCTGATGATCTTTGGCCGCGAGACGCCGGTCGAGCTTGACTTTAACCAGGTCGCTGTCATCGCTTAAGTTTTCGTCCGTTCGCGCGAGCGTGCTTCTTCTGTGACTGCTCATCTCAGGAGTGCTTCTAACACGTGCGTGCTTACGATATAGCAAGTACTTCACACTCGTGATTCGAAAGGAATGACCATGGCTGAGAAGAAGGTTGCCAACGTCATTAAGCTCCAGATTCCTGCTGGTGCCGCTAACCCCGCTCCTCCCGTCGGCCCCGCCCTGGGCGCTGCTGGCGTGAACATCATGCAGTTCTGCCAGGCCTTTAACGCCGAGACGCAGGACAAGAAGGGCGACATTATCCCCGTTGAGATCTCTGTCTACGAGGATAAGTCCTTCTCCTTCATCACCAAAACTCCGCCGGCGGCTCACCTCATCAAGAAGGAGCTGAACCTCAAGTCTGGTTCCGCTAAGCCCCAGGCCGACAAGGTTGGCCAGCTCTCTCAGGAGCAGCTCACCAAGATCGCCGAGATCAAGATGCCGGACCTCAATGCCAACGACATTGACGCCGCCAAGAAGATCATCGCCGGTACCGCCCGTTCCATGGGCGTCACCATCGCTGAGTAGCGTTTTTCTAGGTAACGACGGGTGCTCCGACCGGGGCGCCCGTTAAATGTGTGCAATAGGGCACACGATACGATGTGGGAGGGCTCACGCCCGTTTAACCACAGGAGGTAATGCACATGGCTAAGCATGGTAAGAGCTATAACGCCGCTGCCGAGAAGGTCGACCGCGCCACGCTCTACACCCCCCTTCAGGCTGCCAAGCTCATCAAGGAGCTCGACACCGCCAAGTTCGACGAGACCGTCGAGGCCCACTTCCGTCTGGGCATCGATACTCGTAAGGCTGACCAGAACATCCGTGGTTCCATCTCCCTGCCCCACGGCACCGGCAAGACCGTTCGTGTTGCCGTCTTCGCCGAGGGCGAGAAGGCCCGTGAGGCCGAGGCTGCCGGTGCCGACATCATCGGTTCCGACGAGCTCGTCGCCCAGATCCAGAAGGGCGAGATCAACTTCGACGCCGCTATCGCTACGCCGAACATGATGGCCAAGGTTGGCCGCATCGGTAAGATCCTTGGTCCCCGTGGCCTCATGCCGAACCCCAAGCTCGGCACCGTGACCATGGACGTCGCCAAGATGGTCTCCGAGCTCAAGGCCGGCCGCGTTGAGTATCGCGCCGACCGTTATGGCATCTGCCACGTGCCCCTGGGCAAGAAGTCCTTCTCTGAGCAGCAGCTCGTTGAGAACTACGCTGCCCTGTACACCGAGATCCTGCGCGTCAAGCCCTCTTCTGCTAAGGGCAAGTACGTCAAGTCCATCTCTGTGTCTTCCACCATGGGCCCTGGCGTCAAGGTCGATCCCGCTGTCCAGCGTGACTTCCTGGCTGAGTAACTTCTAGTTACTGCCTGAGCAAAGCAAGCATTGCTAAAGGAACCTGGTTCTGTCTCGTGCAGGACCGGGTTCCTTGCTATTTCGGGCCAAAACCAACACGAAGGAGATAGGCGCCTTTGTGGTGGTTTTGGTTCAAAATCTCCGTTGCGCGTCGTTTTGCCTGTGTTACACTTTAGCCTAGTGTAGTGATTACCCGAGGCTGAAAGGAGCCAGACATGTTCTATAACAAACAGCAGCTCCTAGGCCTAGCGCTACTAGATTAGATAGCGCGCTAGGGTTGTAATTTCGCTATAACGATTAGTTGTACCCGGGTGCGCTATCTTCCGCCGCTTTTGGGCGTGATGAGCGACACGGGTATTATTCTATCTTGAGGCACTCCATCTCTCCTGAAAGCCATCTGTATCTTTAGCCTGTCAGGAGGAAATCATGAGCCGCAAAATCGCAATCTTTGACACAACGCTTCGTGACGGGGAGCAGTCTCCCGGCGCCAGCATGAATACCGAGGAAAAGCTCGTTATTGCACGCCAGCTGGTACGTATGAATGTCGACGTGATCGAGGCTGGATTTCCTATTTCGAGCCCCGGTGATTATCGTTCCGTACAGGAGATTGGCAAGATCGCGGGTGACCGGTGCACGGTATGCGGTCTCACCCGTGCGGTCGATAAGGATATCGAAGTGGCCGCAGAAGCCCTCAAGACGGCTCAGAGGCCCCGTATCCATACCGGTCTGGGTGTGAGTCCCAGCCATTTGCGCGACAAGCTCCATATGACCGAAGACGAGGCTATCGAGCGTGCCGTTCACGCTGTAAAGCACGCTCGTAAGTTTGTCGACGATGTCGAGTTTTATGCCGAGGATGCGGGCCGCTCCGATCAGGAGTTCCTGGTCTGCATTATCGAGGCAGCGATCAAGGCCGGCGCTACGGTCGTGAATATTCCGGACACCACGGGCTATAACATGCCTTGGGAGTTTGGTGCTCGTATTCGCGATCTGCGCGAGCGCGTGGCCGGCATCGAGGACGTTACGATTTCGGTCCACACGCATAACGATTTGGGCATGGCCACAGCCCTTGCACTCGAGGCGGTCCGCAATGGCGCGACGCAGATCGAGTGCACCATCAACGGCTTGGGCGAGCGCGCGGGCAACACGGCGCTCGAGGAGGTCGTCATGGCCATGAGGATGCACGAGCAGGATCTGGATGCACATACCGATATCGTGACGACCGAGCTCACGCGCGCATCTAAGCTCGTCAGTTCAATCACTGGTATCAACGTGCAGCCCAACAAGTCCATTGTGGGTGCTAATGCGTTTGCACACAGCTCGGGCATTCACCAGGATGGCGTGCTCAAGGCGCGTGACACCTACGAGATTATCGATCCCAAGGACGTGGGTGCAGCGGGATCCGAGATTATCCTTTCGGCACGTTCGGGCCATGCGGCACTGCGCCATCGTCTCGCCGAGCTGGGTTATACGTTTGGCGATGAGGAATTCGAGTCGATCTATCAGCGCTTCTTGGAGATTGCAGATCAAAAGAAGGAAGTATTTGACGAGGACCTGGAGTCGATGATTCAGGAGCGCCAGCGCGAGGTCAAGGCGATCTACACCCTCGACGCGCTTCAAGTTTCCTGCGGCGACCCGCTTATTCCTACGGCCACGGCAACCATCACGGACGAGAATGGCGCGACACGGGTAGTTTGCTCGACGGGTACTGGTCCGGTTGATGCGGCCTACAAGGCGGTCGACAAGGCCATCTCTGCCCATGGCGAGCTGACGGAGTTCAACGTTAAGGCCATTACGCGTGGTATCGACGCCATCGGTGAGGTGACGGTGCGCATCACCGCCGAGGATGGAAAGATTTACACCGGCCGCGGCGCGGATACCGACATTATCGTGAGCTCGGCCAAGGCTTACATCAACGCTATTAACCGCATGATTCAGACCAACCGTTCCAAGGCGGGCAAGTAACGATATTCGGCAGGGCAAAGCCCGCTTGAGAGGGGAATCACATGGCACGTCCCATGACCGTAGCAGAGAAAATTTTGGCGGCACACGCAGGCCTGGATGAGGTAAAGCCGGGCCAGCTGGTCGAATGCGACCTGGACATTGTGCTCGCCAACGACATTACCGCGCCTATCGCGATCGATGTCTTTCGCGAGCTGGGTGCCACCGAGGTATTTGATCGCGATCGCGTTTGCCTGGTGCCCGATCACTATGCGCCCAACAAGGACATCAAGAGCGCCGAGCAGACCAAAAAGATGCGAGATTTTGCGCACGAGCAGCATGTGACGCACTATTACGAGCAAGGCTGCGCGGGCATTGAGCATGCCCTGCTGCCCGAGCGCGGCGTGGTGGTCCCGGGCGATCTGATTATCGGTGCCGACTCGCATACCTGCACGTATGGCGCCTTGGGTGCGTTTTCGACCGGTGTGGGCTCAACAGACGCCGGCGTGGGCATTGCCACGGGGCGCGCATGGTTTAAGGTGCCGCCGACGATTCGCTTTGAGATTAATGGCGAGCTTGAGGACGGTGCCACCGCCAAGGACATCATCCTGCACATTATCGGCATGATCGGCGTGGACGGTGCCCTGTACCAGGCCATGGAGTTTGCCGGCAGCACCATCGAGGGCCTGTCGATGGAAGGTCGCATGACAATTTCGAACATGGCGATCGAAGCGGGCGGCAAGGCGGGCATTATCGAGGTCGATGATGTTGCCCGCGCCTGGCTCAAGGGGCGCTGCGAACGTGATTACGTTGAGTATCACGCCGATCCAGACGCCGAGTATGCCCAGGTTATTGCCATTGACGCGGCCGACATTAAGCCGTGTGTATCGTGGCCGCATCTGCCCAGCAACACCCATCCGGTGAGCGAGAGCCGTCACATCATGATCGACCAGGCGGTAATCGGCTCGTGCACCAACGGACGTATCGAGGATATGCGTGCTGCGGCCGAAGTCATGCGCGGCCATAAGGTTGCCGACGGGCTGCGTTGCATCGTGATTCCGGCGACCCAGGCGGTCTTCCGCCAGTGCATGAAGGAGGGATTGACCGACATTTTCCTAGATGCCAACTGTGTGTTCTCCACGCCCACGTGCGGTCCGTGCCTGGGCGGCTACATGGGCATCTTGGCGGCGGGGGAGCGTTGCGTTTCTACGACCAACCGCAACTTTGTCGGCCGTATGGGCGACCCCACGTCCGAGGTCTATCTGGCCTCGCCGGCCGTGGCGGCTGCTTCTGCCGTGGCGGGGCACATATGCTTGCCGTCTGACCTGTAGGGGCTACGGGGTCCTTCGACCTTTGCTCGCTACTGCGGACAGTCCTGGCACTTTTTTGTTCGCCGAAGGCGAACGCTAACTTTCCATTAGCTTTTTTGTAGCCGAAACGCGAACGAGGGATTTGATATTTGCTTGCGTCGAGTTCCGCACGAGCCGGAGAGCACTTAATGTGCTCTCCGTGCGAGCAGGACTGTCCGAGTAAGTAAGTAAATATCAAATCCCCCGCATTCCATTTTTGAACGGAGAATGATATGAACTTTGAAGGTTCGGTTTTTCGATATGGTCGTGACGTTGATACTGATGTGATTATTCCTGCTCGGTATTTGAACTCGTCGGATCATGCGCACTTGGCGGCGCATGCTATGGAGGATATTGATCCCGCGTTTGCCTCTGCCGTGAGGCCTGGTGACATCATTGTGGCTGAGGAGAACTTTGGTTGCGGTTCTTCGCGTGAGCATGCCCCGGTTGCCATTAAGGCTGCAGGGGTGTCGTGTGTTATTGCCAAGAGCTTCGCACGCATCTTCTATCGCAATGCCATTAACGTGGGCCTGCCCATTATGGAGTGCCCCGAAGCTGTCGATGCGATTTGTGCCGGCGATACCGTGAAGGTCGATACCGATGCGGGTGTCATCACCAACGAGCGTACTGGCGAGACTTTTACAGCTGAGCCGTTCCCGCCATTTATTGCCGAGATTATCGAGGCCGGCGGTTTGGTTGCGCGCACGCGTGCCAAGATTGTCGCGGCAAAGGGTCAGGAGGCGTAAGCGATTATGACGGTCAAGCTGGATAATCCGTTTGCAAACGGGCCGAGTAGCGAAAGCTGGAGCTGCAACGTGAAGAAGACCTATAAGATCTGCTGTCTTCCTGGTGACGGCATTGGGCCCGAGGTTATTACCGAGGGTAAGAAGGTGCTGGCTGCCGTGGGCAAGCGCGCTGGCGTAGAGTTTGCCTTTGAGGATCACCTGATTGGTGGCGCGGCGATCGATGCGTGCGGCAATCCGCTGCCCGATGAAACCCTTGTGGCGGCAAAGGCGTCGGACGCCGTGCTGTTGGCATCCGTCGGTGGCCCAAAGTGGGATTCGACCGATCCGGCGGCCCCGCGCCCCGAGCAAGGCTTGCTGCGTATCCGCAAAGAACTCGGCCTCTATACCAACCTTCGCCCCGTAAAAATCTACGACGCACTTGCCAGCGCATCGACGCTTCGTCCCGAAGTCATCAAGGGCGTTGACATGGTACTTGTCCGCGAACTTACCGGTGGCATTTACTTTGGCAAGCACGAGCGCTTTTATGACGAGGGCGGTGCGGGCACCGACGGTGTGGCTGGCCAGCGCGCGGTTGACGTAATGGAGTACCGCGAGTACGAAGTTGAGCGCATCGCCCGCCAGGCGTTCGAGGCAGCTCGCAAGCGCCGCGGCAAGGTGACAAGCGTGGACAAGCGCAATGTATTGGAGACGAGCCGCATGTGGCGTGAGGTCGTGCATCGCGTGCATGACGAGGAGTATCCAGATGTAGAGCTTGAGGACCTGCTCGTCGACAACGCCGCCATGCAGCTCATTAACCGACCGGCCGACTTTGACGTCGTAGTTACGGAGAACATGTTCGGCGACATTCTCTCCGACGAGGCGGCGCAGATTACCGGATCGCTCGGCATGCTTGCCTCGGCTTCGCTGGGCGATGGCGTGTCGCTGTTTGAGCCGAGCGCCGGCAGCGCGCCCGACATCGCGGGGCTCGGTATCGCTAACCCGCTCGCGCAGATCCTGTCGGCGGCAATGCTGCTCACGTACGCGCTCGACATGGGTGGGCAGGCTGCTTGGATCGAAAATGCCGTGGCACGTGTGCTTGACGAAGGCTGGCGTACCCGCGACATTGCCGATGCCAGTACCCCTGCCGATAAGATCCTCGGCACGACCCAGATGGGCGATAAGGTCATCGCCGCGCTGTAGCGTCGAGATGTCCGGAACCACCACAAAGGTGCTTGTCCCCTTTGTGGTGGTTACCAGGGGGTTCTGGCGGTTGAGGACTCGATTGCCTCGTGGCGCTTGAGCTCGCGGCGCATGGTTTGCGAATTGAGCCAGGCTGCCTGCCAGCCACGGATGGGGTAGCGCGCCTCGTCCAGCTCAAGCTGCGTATAGCCGCAGGCGTTGATAATCGTCGTCCCGCATGCGTGCTGGCGTTCGCGTTGAAAGTCGCGAACATAGCATTGGTGCACATGCCCGTGCACCATGTAGTCGGGATTCCATGTCTCGAGCGCTGTGTTAAAGCATTCGAATCCCCGATGTGGCAGATCGTCCAGATCGCCCATGCCGGCGGCGGGCGCATGGGTGAGCAAGATGTCGCAGCCGCCGACCATCCTCACTTTGCGGGACAGCTTACGCATGCGCTTGGCCATCTCGCGCTCGGTGTACATGTTAGCGCCATCTCGATAGCGCATGGAGCCGCCAAGCCCCGCAATGCGGACGCCGCGATACACGTACACGGTGTCTTCGACACAGATGCAGCCGCCCGGTGCATGACGCGCGTAGCGGTCATCGTGATTGCCACGCACGTAGATGAGCGGTCTGTTGATGACCGTGACCAAAAACTCAAGATAGTCCGGGTCCAGATCGCCAGCGGACAAAATTAGGTCGACACCCTCAAAGCGTTCCTTGCGAAAGCACTCCCACAGGCATCGCTCTTCGGTATCGGCTATGGCAAGGATTTTCATAGAGCACGGACCTTCGGCTCATCGTCAGGCTGCGGAATGGTGCCCACCACGTTGTCTGCCAGCCAGTCCATCTCGACGATTTGCGTGCTCGGCAGTGGGGGAAAGCCCTCAATCTGCACCACGCCGTCTTGGCTATGGAGCTCGCCGCCAAATGGATTGATGGAGCCCTCGACGATGCCATTGCGGAGGAGCTGAACAAGCTTGCGCGTCTGATAGGGCAGACCCGGAGCGTAGCGAATATCGATAACGCCCGAGCTCATGCCATACCAGTAGTTGACGGCGCGAACCTGGCTGTCGTCACTGGTCTCGTCCCAGGTGCCATGCAGTAGACTTCGCACGATAAGCTCGTAGTATCGGCCCCAGTTCCATACCGGCATGGCAATGCCGGCAACCTTGCCATCGACCAGGCGGTGGAGTCCGTAGGCCGTGGGGTCTTCGAGCGACTTTGACATGTCGGCGCCGGTCATGACGCTCACGCCTTCGCGGCACATGGCTTCGGCAAGGCCTCCGGCGGGCACATCGCCCCAGGTCAGGATAATTTGCGCACGGGGGTCGAGCAGCGAGGCACCAATCGCAAAGGCGTTGATCTCGCTGAGTGCACCCGAGGCGAAGACCGACGCGTGGTAACCGATGCGGTGGTTGTCCGCCATGCTGGCGGCAAGGGCGCCCAGGAGAAACTTGGCTTCGTACATCTTGCCAAAGTACGAACGGACGCTTTGGTGGGGAAGGCCGATGGAGCAGTTAAGGAACCGAACCCGGGGATATTCAACGGCAGCCCTGAGCGTGTATTCCATCAGGCGGTGCGAGGTCGAGAAGATGACGTTTGCTCCATGTTTGACAGCCGTTTCCACGGCGGCGTAGAACACGTCCGGATCGTGACAGTCCTCAAACGCCTCGGTGCGCACGATACCTCCAAAGTGCTCATCGAGATACTGACGCCCTTGGTCGTGCAGGCTGTCCCAGCTCGACGTCGCACAGGTGAATTCATGGATAAAGGCGATGCGCAGGGGGTTGGCCGCCGAATAGACGGTCTTGCCCATAAAGAAGTTGAGCATACCGGAGGTGGACTTGGCGGGCGACTCCTCCTCATCGACGTTCGGCGCTTCGACAAGATCGACCTTGTCCTCATCACTTTTCCCGGCGATGACCAGCTCGCGCCAGATCTTGCACAGGCGGTTTACGACGATATCTGTCGGCGTATCCAGCAGGCGGTCCTGGTTGTACACATTGAGGTAGACGAGCATGGCGTCGGCGGGCGTAATGTCCAGGTGGTCGCCGCCCGCGCGAAGGTAGGCGCGCTTAAAGAGTAGGAAGGTGTGGCGCAGGTAATCGACCTTTTTCTGGGGCCATTTTTCGATAAGGTTCTGACCGAGCATCTTGGCGAGCGTTTCGTAGCTTCCTTCGCGCGAGAACTCGATCTCGTATAGGGGGCAGACGCGCCAAAACGCGCAGAACTCTCCGTACAGGCGGCTTTCGACGGAATCCCATTTGCCGGGATAGAGACGGGTCACCCTAGCCGAAACCGTCGGGGCGTCCAGGAATTTGAGGACACTGACGCGTTTGTTGCCCTCCTGGACATAGAACCGATGCATGAACTCGGTGACGATGATGGGGTCGCGATAGCCCTCGGTTACCTGAATGTCGTAGAGGTTGGACCACTTGCGGGCGAACTCGGTGCTAAACGGCAGCAGGGGCATAAAGTTGCATGAAAAGGCGGACTGACGGCCCTTGGTAACCGTGCCGACAACCATTTCGAGCGGAATATCCCGCAGGCCGACATTCTCTCGCTGACCTAGGGGGAGCTGGGCAACCAAACTGTCGAGGTCCGTAAGGTATGGATGATCGCTTTGGCTAATGGCGCGTCGACGTCCTTGCTCGCCGCGCTTGCGTGCTTGACGGTAGGCCTCTTCCATAGTTTGCTCCCTTAGTCGTTTAAACAACTGTATGAACTATGGTACCACGAATGAAAACCTCCCATTTTCCGATGTCAAGGAAATGGGAGGCAGTTCACTGTCCCCTTTGTGGTGCTTTAGGCGATGATGGGAGCGATAGCGCGGATGCAGGCGTCGGCAGCGGTGAGTGTGGTGCTGTCGTCACTGACGATAAAGATGATCTTGCCCTTGATGCCAAAGTCGCCGATTTCGCTAAAGAGCACGTAGGGCTCCTGGTCAAAGCCCGAGATGGGAAGCACGGCGGCCTTGGTGGCGCTGGTCAGCTCGTCTGCCAGCGCGTCAAGGGAAGCCCATTTAGACGTGTCCTTTACGGCAACGGGCACGGCCACACGTCCAAAGGGCATCAGATGCACGAGCGTGTCCTTGGAGATGTTGGAGTTGGGCACAATGATGGTCTGCCCGTAGGCATCCTCGATGGTCGTGTGGCGCCAGGTGATGTCCTGTACCACGCCCGACACGCCGCCGACCTCGATATTGTCGCCGGGCTTGATGATGCCCATAAAGGTCACCTGCATGCCGCCGATAAGGTTCGACAGCGTGTCCTGAAAGCCGAGCGAGATGGCAATGCCGCCGACGCCAAGAGCGGCGACGAGCGCGTTTGCGTTAATGCCAAAGCAGTTGTCGAGGATAAAACTGCCGCCGATCATCCAGATGACGGCGCGCGCAATGTTGATGAAGATACTCGATGCCGGAAGCGGGTTATCGTCGCGGTTGAGCAGGTGACGCAGCGTCTTGGAAACGACTTTGGCGGCGACGGCGGTGCCTATCGCCAAGATACCAGCCCAGATGATGTTGTGGACCCACCGCTGCTCAAAGAAATGAAGAATCGGCTCAAACAATTCCATGTAGGGAAAACCTCCTCAAGATCGTTCAACCATGATACCCACCAAAAAGCCCGTCCGATCAAAACGGACGGGCTTTTGCGCTCGATATAAGGTTTGTACGGCGGGGCTGCAAGGCCCGGCGGTGTAGCTTAGCGGCGGCGCTTCCAGATAATGCCGAGCATGATGACGATGACGCCGCCGATGAGGCATGCACCGACCACGGTCAGCGTACGGTCTCCCGTTGCGGCAAGCTTACCGGCCGTCTTCTTGGTGGTGATCTGCGTGGTCGTCGTGCCGGGGTTGGATGAGGGCTCAGGCGTTGGGGTCGGATGGGGTGCGGGGCTCTCGGCGGAGCCAAAGCTGATGGTGCCCGCGAGCGAGGCCATCTTGTTCTCCCAGTCGTCCTGCCCGATCAGTGCCCTCAGCGCTGCCTCGCACGTACTCCACTCGGCGCACTTCTTAGCTTTTGCAAAGGTGGGAAAGTCGGTCGTGTTGGTAATGATGTAGTTGTTGGTGGCGACGGCGTAGTTCTTGGCGGGGTCGAGCGCGCTGCCATCCTTGGTGAGTGTGGCGCTCACAATGCGCTTGCCTTCGGGCTGCGTCCAATCAATCGTCACGTTAATGCCGCCAAAGGAGAGAACGCTGCCAGAGTCATCGCGCCACTTGTACTTGTCTTGCGCCTCCTGCTCGGTATGGCCGGCTGCCACGTAGGCTTGCTGAAGCTCGTAGCTGTGATTGCAATCGTCGCTGATCTGCAGTGAGTGCTCAAGCGCTGCGAGGAAGTTTGCACCGGTCATGGTCCAGGTCTCCACGGTGTTGCCATAAGGCGAGATGGCGATGACGTTGCCGGCGGTCACATCGCCCGCCGCGATGCCGCCGCGGATGCCGCCCGCGTTTTCGATGGCGAGGTCTGCCCCCGTCAGGGCAAGATAAGAGCCGCAGATCACATGCCCGATGGTCTGGGCCTTGGTGGTGTCGCTCGCTTTGCTGGGACGCAAATCGGTGGTGCGCACCATCTCCCAGCCATGCGTACCCGCGGCGTCTTCGCCGTAGAAATAGTCAGTGGCGGATGTGCCGATCACTTTGTTCGACTCGATTTTAAAGGCGTCGTCGAGTGGCTTGATTTTGTTATTGCGAACCTCATCGAGTTGACTCTGGTAGAAGGCGCCCTTGTCGGGGTCTGCCAAAAGGTCGTTGACGTTCTTGGCGGTGTAGAGCTTCTCGTCGCTGTCGTCTGCGGGGATCGTGACCGTGTCATCGTCGGTCGTCACGGTGCCATTCGTGTCGTACTTGTACGGAATGGAAAGCAGGCCGACCTCGGCAAAGGCGCTGCCCGCCTCGACGACGCGGACCGGCTTGCCGTCGGCCCCCGTCACGTTTTCGTCTAAGTTGATGTGCTCGTGGCCCGCGACCAGTGCATCGACCCCAACGAGCCTTGCAGCAAAGGCCTTGGCGTTGAGCGTGTGCGCGATGCAGACGATAACGTTGCAGCCCTCATCCTCGCGCAGTCGCTTGGCCTCGGCATTGATGGCGGCTGCCGCATCCGAGAACGACGTGTCCTGGACAAGGCCCTCGCGCAGTGAGAATCCCAGCGACTCATCCATGGCACCCACGACGCCGACCTTGATTTTGTAGTCGAATGTGGAGTGATCTTCGCTGTCCTCCCAGGTACGGTCGAGCGTCTTGGTGATGCTCGAGCTCCATACGCCGATCGTAGACTTCGCGTTTGCGCAGAGCATGGCGAAGGGCGTGCCGGTGGTGCTGTAGCCGGTCATGGTGCGGAGCTTGTCCGCGCCGTAGCTCCAGTCGTGGTTGCCCGGCGTGGTCGCGTCGTAGCCGTTCGCATAAAAGGTGTCCATGAGCTCGGCGATGCTTTTGCCCTCGCTCATAGTGGCGAAGGACTGCCCGTGGAAGGTATCGCCCGCATCGAGCAAAAGATCGGGGGCACTGCCTTGAGCGCTATAGAGAACCGCCAGTCCGTCAAAGCCGACAGTGCCGGTACCCTTGCTTGGGTTGTAGCTGTACTTGTAGCTGCCGTGGATATCATTGGTGTGCATGACGGCCACGGAGCCGTCAATAGCGGCGGGCAGGTTCCCCGCGAAAGCGAGGCTTGGGATGCCTGTGAGCGCGCCAGCAAACAACGCGGCAGCTAACGCAAGGCGGGGGAGTCTTTTCATGGCGGCCTCCTTACTCTTTAACAAAAACCGCCGCAAAGGTGTCTGTCCCTTTGCGGCGGTTTTGACGTCTGCGCAGATAAAACCTGCCAAAATCAACCTGTCCCTTTTTGGTAGGTTTAGCTCAGCAGCATGCGGTCGTTGGCGAGCTCGCCGCCCGAGACCTCCTCGAACTTCTGAAGCAAGTCGGTCACGGTGAGCGATTTCTTCTCATCGCCCGCCACGTCGTAGATTACGTGGCCCTCGTGCATCATGATCAGGCGATTGCCCAGACGGATAGCGTCGTTCATGTTATGCGTGACCATGAGCGTGGTCAGGTGGTTCTCGTCGACGATCTCCTCGGTCAGATTGAGCACCTTAGAGGCCGTCTTGGGGTCGAGTGCCGCGGTATGCTCGTCGAGCAGCAGCAGGCGCGGCTTGGTGAGCGTGGCCATGAGCAGGGTGAGTGCCTGGCGCTGGCCGCCCGAGAGCAGGCCGACCTTGGCGTTGAGGCGCGTGTCCAGACCAAGGTCCAGACGCTTGAGCAGCTTGACGTACTCGTCCTTCTCGGCCTTGGTGACGCCCCACGAAAGGCCGCGACGCTGGCCGCGACGCTTGGCGAGTGCCAGGTTCTCGGCAATTTGCATGTCGGCTGCGGTGCCGCGCATGGGGTCCTGGAACACGCGGCCCAGGTACTTGGCACGCTGCGACTCGCTCAGACGCGAGATATCGGTGCCGTCGAGCTCGATAACGCCCGAATCGAGCGGATACACGCCGGCGATCATGTTGAGCAGCGTGGACTTGCCGGCGCCGTTGCCGCCAATCACGGTTACAAAGTCGCCATCGTTGAGGGTAAGGTCGACGCCGGTAAGAGCGCGCTTTTCGGTGACGGTGCCCTTGTTAAAGGTCTTCTTGACGTGCGAGAGCTTAAGCATCTGCCTCATCCCCCTTCGTGTAGGAGCTGCGGAGCTTATAGCGCTCCCAAACCACGGGCACGCATAGGGCCACGGCGACAATCACGGCGGAGAGCAGCTTCATGTCGTTGGCGTCCATGCCCAGCTGCAGCACGATGGCGCGGATGAGGAAGTACACCACGGAGCCAAAGACGGCGGAGGCAAGACGGACGCTAAACTGCGTGAGACCGCCGGGCAGCAGGCGGCCGAGCACCTCGCCGATAACAATGGCGGCGAGACCGATAACGATGGCGCCGGTGCCCATGCCAATGTCGGCGTACTTCTGGCTCTGGCAGATGAGCGCGCCCGAAAGGCCAATGAGGGCGTTGGAGAGCACGAGGGCGATCATCTTAGTGGAGTTGGTGTTGACGCCCAGGGCACGGATCATGTACTCGTTGTTGCCGGTGGCGCGCAGCGCCGAGCCGATCTCGGTGCCAAAGAACCAATACAGGATGGCAACGATAGCCACGGCGAGCAAGATGCCCAGGATGATGGCAACGGTGGACTGCGGCAGGCCCGTCATATTGCTGACGGCCGAGAACACGGTGCCCTTGGCAAGGATGGGCGTGTTGGATTTGCCCATGATGCGCAGGTTGATGGACCACAGGCTGATCTGGGTGAGGATTCCGGCGAGGATCGCGGGAATCTCAAAGACGGTGGTCAGAATGCCCGTGACCGCGCCCGCAATGGCGCCGGCGCACATGCCGGCCAAAACGGCGAGCAACGGGTCGGCATTGTTGTTGACGATGAGCACGGCGCAGACGCAGCCGCCGAGGGCAAAGCTGCCGTCGCAGGTCATATCGGGGATGTCGAGCAGGCGGAACGTGATAAACACGCCAAGCACCATAATGCCCCAGAGGACACCCTGCGAAACGGCGCCCTGCAATGCAATGAGCATGCTTCATACCTCCTAGGATAGGGTGGACACGTGATTTTCCATAATAGCGGTACCAATGCATAAAAGAGCAGCGGACGGACATTTTGTTTTACCAAAAACAAGCAGGGCGAACGCCGGTCTTTAGCGTTCGCCCCAATGACTCAGATATTGAATAACACAGCTATGGCGCAAGCGCGTGCCTAGCTGCGTTACCGCGCATGGCGCTACTCGTCTAGAGCGGAAAGGTCGATGCCCAGGGCCTCGGCCATCTCGTCGTTCTTGACGACGACCAGATCCTTGCTCGAGAGGTGCTTGATCGGCATATCCTCGGGCTTGGCCTCGCCCTTCAGAATCTTAACGGCCATCTCGCCCGCGGCGTAGCCCAGGTCCTCATAGTTGATGGAAAGGGTGAACAGGCCGCCGGCCATGCACATGCCCTCCTCGCCGGTCACAAAGGGAAGCTTGTTCTCCTTGCAGATCTGACCGACCTGCGAAGCGCCCGCGGCGATAGTGTTGTCAGTGGGGGAGTAGAGCGCGTCGACCTTGCCTACGGCAGACTCGACGACAGACTGGATCTCGTTGGAGCTCGAGACGGTGAAATCGGTGTACTCCAGGCCCAGCTTGTCGAGTTCCTTCTTGGCGGCCTTGATCTGGACGTCGGAGTTGGACTCGGCGGTGCAGTAGAGCAGACCGACCTTTTTAACGTCGGGCAGGACCTTCTGCATCATCTCGAGCTGCTCGGCGACCGGGGTGAGGTCGGAGGCGCCGGTGACGTTGGTGCCGGGCTTGTCGTTGTCCTGGACCAGGCCGGAGGCGGCGTAGTCGGTGATGGCGCAGCCTACGATGGGGATATCGGCCGTGGCGCCGGCGGCAGCCTGTGCGGCAGGCGTGGCGATGGCGTAGATCAAGTTGACGTTGTCGCCCACAAACTTGTCGGCGATGGACTTACACGTGGACTGGTCGTTCTGGGCGTTCTTCTGGTCGATCTTGACCTTGAGTCCGCTCTTCTTGATGGCCTTGACAAAGCCGTCGTTGGCGGCGTCGAGCGCGGAGTGCTCAGTGAGCTGCAGAACGCCGATGGTGTAGTCGGAACCGGCGGCTGCAGAGCCGGAACCAGAGTTGCCGCCGCATCCGGCGAGCGGGGCCAGTGCGAGCAGGCCGGCGGAGACCAGAAGGCTCCTGCGGCTGATGGTGATGTCGTTCATGTCATTACCCCCAGTATAGAAATTGCTGGAAACACTGCACTCAAACAAAGTGCAAGTGGGTCTATAGTAGCGCCGATGCCCATTTTTTCAACAACCTGTCGGGTTTTTTAATACTGAACCGGATGGACGGCGGGGGATTTGGCGGGCAACGGCAAGACTTAGGCGGCGGGCGCGGGCCGCTCCCCCTCGTCCAGCGCGGCAAAGAGCTTCTTGCCGTCGAGCAGGCGTGTGCTAACGTTTCTCATGCGGCCGACCTCGACGGTGCGTAGGGTGTCGTCGGAGCCGTGCCCGTCGACGACCGTTCCCAGCAGATACGAGACGCCGTCTCGCTGTTTGATGGCAAAAGGCCGAACGGTCATCCGCGTCACTTCGATCTTGTCATGTGTCGTGACGCTTGAAATGTCAAAGCTCACCGTGGTTCCGTGGTCGATGGCCCGCTCGATGAGCTCGCAGGTATCGATGCGTTTGGCGGGCGGTCGCGTGGTCTTGGCGGGTTTGCCTTCTGCGCTTGGTGCCGGCTCGGACGTATCGAGATAGCCGCGAACGTCGGCGCTTGCCATGGCGACCAGATGGCGCGCTATGCTTTTCCTGGTCGCGATGGGTGTGGAGCGGTTGCGCATGACCATGCCATGGAGTCGAATGATTTCCTCGTCGGAGAGCGGTCGGGTGAGAAGTCGGTAACCCGCGCCGCGCTTGTACTCAATCTCGTATCCGGCATGTCGCAGGGCGGAAATCGCGGTATGGATACTGCGCCGCGCTGCCGAGATGGGCATGCGAGCGGGGTCGTCGGGATGGGCGAGGCGCTCGATCAGCTCATCGGGAGGAAGCGCTTTGTCCTCACCGGTATGCTCGCTTAAGAGTTGCAGGATGCGCACAGCGCGATAGGCTGCCATGGAAGCAGCACCCCTGGTCGTGGCCTCGTAGTTCTCAACAGCGGGTTTGGCCATTGCGTTCACGTCCTTTCCGTTTTTGGGTGATGACGCTACGGAGCCTAGGACACGGGGTTTGCTTAGGGGCACAGGGCACTCTGGGTGGTCGGTAGTCGTCGGCAAGCGGCGGGTCGAGTTTTCAACAGCCCTGATCAGCTGACCAAAAGCTTGACAAAAGCTTGACGGATACTGTTGAAAAAGCGCCCCTCGGCTTGCCGAGAGGCGCTGGTGCGACACGCTGTAACGCGCGGGACGGAGCTGTGGCGATTAGAAATCGGCGTTGCCCACGGTGCGGGGGTGCGGAAGGACGTCGCGGATGTTGCCCACGCCCGTCAGGTACATGACCAAACGCTCGAAGCCCAGACCATAGCCGGCGTGCTTGCAGGAGCCATAGCGGCGCAGGTCAAGGTAGTACTTGTACTGCTCGGGGGCCATGCCAAGGTCCTTGATGCGGGCCTCGAGCAGATCCAGGCGCTCCTCGCGCTGGGAGCCGCCGATAATCTCGCCGATACCGGGAACCAGGCAGTCGGCGGCGGCGACGGTCTTGCCGTCGTCGTTCATGCGCATGTAGAAGGCCTTGATCTCGGCCGGGTAGTCGGTCACGAAGGTCGGGCGCTTAAAGTGCTCCTCGGTCAGGAAGCGCTCGTGCTCGGTCTGCAGGTCAATGCCCCAGCTGACAGGATAGTCAAACTTGTGACCGGCGGCGACGGCCTGCTCCAGGATCTCGACGGCCTCGGTGTAGGTGACGCGGGCAAAGTCGGAGTTGGCCACGTGGTTCAGGCGCTCGATCAGGCCCTTGTCCACAAACTTGTTGAGCATGTTGAGCTCGTCGGGGCAAGTGGCCATAACGTCCTTAAGAACGTACTTGAGCATGGCCTCGGCGTTATCCATGTAGTCGTTCAGGTCGGCAAAGGCCATCTCGGGCTCAATCATCCAAAACTCGGCGGCGTGGCGCGTGGTGTTGGAGTTTTCGGCGCGGAAGGTGGGGCCAAAGGTGTACACGTCGCCAAAGGCCATGGCAAAGTTCTCGGCATTGAGCTGGCCGGACACGGTAAGGCTTGCATGCTTGCCAAAGAAGTCCTGGCTCCAGTCGACCTCTCCGGACGCGGTGAGAGGCGGATTTTTGGGGTCGAGCGTGGTCACGCGGAACATCTCGCCGGCGCCCTCGCAGTCACTCGTGGTGATGATGGGGGTGTTGACGTAGACAAAGCCCTGCTCCTGGAAGAAGCGGTGGATGGCGGCAGCCGCGACAGAGCGGATGCGGAACACGGCGCGGAACAGGTTGGTGCGCGGGCGCAGGTGCTGCTGGGTACGCAGGAACTCGACGGTTGCGCGCTTCTTCTGCAGCGGGTAGTCCGGGGCGCTCGTGCCCTCGACCTCGATGGAGGTGGCAGAAAGCTCGAAAGGCTGGGGCGCATCGGGGGTCAGCTTGACGGTGCCGGTACAAATGAGTGCAGCCGAGACGTTTTGGTGGGCGATCTCGTCGTAGTTGCCGAGCGTCTCGCGGTTCATGACGACCTGCAGGTCGCGGAAGCAGCTGCCGTCGTTGAGCGTGACGAAGCCAAAGTTCTTCATGTCGCGGACGGACTTGACCCAGCCGGCGACAGTGACGGTCTTGCCGCCGAGCGACTCGGCATCGGCATAGAGCTGCGCGATTTTGGTGCGGTTCACATATCCTCCCATAGCGGTTGAATGATAGTTATCCATATAGTTCGATATTCTAGCAGCTCGGCTCATTTGGGCTATACAGATAAGGTATTGACGGGACGGTTTTCAAACGAAAAGCGCCCGCGGCCAGATGGTCGTGGGCGCTTGGCGTGTTGCCTATTGGCTGTACGGCGCAGGACTCGTTACTTGGTCTTAGCCACCAGCAGCGGGTCGCCCAGCTTGACGAGCGGGTTGCCGCCGATAAGCGTTCCAGACTCGCCGACATGGTCGATGCTCTTAAGACGATCGAGCTCGGAGATGATGACGGTCACGATGTCCTCGTGGCCAGCGGCCTTAATGGCATCGCGGTCGAAACTGATGAGCGGCTGGCCTGCCTTGACCACATCGCCCATCTCGACAAAGCGGGCAAAACCCTTGCCGTTCATTTGTACGGTGCCCAGGCCGACATGGATGAACACGCGAAGGCCGTCCTCGGTGATCATGCCAATAGAGTGGTTGGTGACGGTGGTGGCGCCGATGCGGCCGTTAGCGGGAGCATAGATGGTGCCGGTGATGGGCTCGATGCCGTAGCCCTGGCCGAGCATACCCGAGGCGATGGTCTCGTCGGGAATCTCGTTTAGATTGACGAGCACACCGTTAACGGGAGCGTAGATGACGCCTTCGCGGGTGGCGAAGCTTGCTGCGGGCGGTACGGACGCCTCGCCCGACGAGTTGAACGTGGACTTGAGCGAATCGAGCAGACCCATAGATGCCTCCAACGTATCAAGTGCGCATGTGGCGCACGCGTAGTTTTGCCGGAAACGTTTCGTGTGTGTTTACCGGCTCGGTCAGCGTCTCTATTTTACGCTGCTCAACGACGGCCCTGAGCTGGGATTATGTGATATATCAGTTGAAGGGAAACTTATTGCGGATACGTTTCGATGCCGTGCGTCCAAGTGGGGTACGCTTGAAGGCGATACATAACGTGCGCACGAATCGCGCGAAGGGAGCATATATGATCGTCGAGAGCCATGCGCTGTGGGGCGAGGAGCCGACCGAGGAATATCCGGCGACGTTTACCTATATGGGGGCCGAACCGCTGCCCGGCAAGCCCAATGGTCGTCGCCCGGCAGTGATCATCTGCGGCGGAGGCGCGTTTACGCACATCGCCCCGCATGAGCAGGATCCGGTGGCGTTTGCCTTTTTGGATCACGGGTACCAGGCCTTTGTTCTCAACTATGTCACGAGTGGCACGGGTGACGTGAGCTTTCCGCACCCCCAGGCAGATCTTGCCAAGATGGTCGCCACGGTTCGTGCGAATGCCGACGAGTGGCATGTCGATCCCAAGCGCGTGTGCGTTGTGGGCTTTTCGGCGGGCGGCATGATTTGCGCCTCGCTGGCAACGCAGTGGAAGACCGGTCCCTTCGCGGCACTTGCCGGGGCGCGTCCGGACGACATTCGTCCCGATGCCGTGGTGCTGGGATATCCATTGCTCGACTTTGCCTATGTCCGCGACATGCAGACGCGCGACCCGCGCATCGACTTGCGCGTGCCCAAGACAGGTGGCAAGACGGGGCGCGATTTGCTCAACGACTACCTGTCGATGGTGACGGGTGGCGAGGCCACCGAAGAGCACCTGGCCGATATCTGCCCTACCACGCATGTTTCGCGCCAGATGCCGCCGACCTTTGTGTGGGGCGTGTCCGATGACAAAACGGCGCCGATCGCGCAGGTCTATCCGTTTGCTCAGCGCATGGCCGAGGAGGGCGTCGCTTGCGAGATGCACGTCTTTGACCAAGGCGGTCACGGCCTTTCGCTCGGCAATGCCAATACCGCGGTCGACAACGAGGACAAGCAGGTGGCAGTCCGCCCTTGGATTCGCCTAGCCTTCCGCTTCCTGGAGCGCCATCTGTAAGAGTAAGAGGGCCAGCCCCATCCCGTTCCTCATAACTTGCGGTGAAATAGTTCCTGTTTTTGCTGGTTAAAGCCCCAAACAGGAACTATTCCATCGCAACTTCGTTTTGATGCCTGGGCCGGAAACCGCGTCCCAGTTTTGCCCCTCAAGGTGGGATACAGTTTCCCGCAGAGGGTCGATCGGGAAAATGCGTCCCGGTCTGAGCGACGATTCTGGGATGCATTTTCCGCAAGATGCCTCAACCGGAAAACGCATCCCGTTTCGGGCGTGAATTCCGGGATGCGATTTCCCCAAGGGGCCCCATTGGGAAGCTGCATCCCAGAATTCGCCCGGATAGTGGGACACGGTTTCCGGAAGGGTGTCGTTTGAGAAGCTGCGGCCCGGAGTCCCGCCGTTTGGTTGCTCCGCATCCTACTTATTGGCGCAAAGTAACCTGCTCCCATTGCACCAATGATCCCTTGGTGACGGAGGGAAATGAATCATTTTGAGCGGCGGTGCCAAGAATTGGTCCGCTACCGCCCGCTGCTTTCCTACCAAACGGTGAACTGGGCGTTCTCCGTGTTCCAATGGACATCGCGTACGTAATCGCGCACGCCCGCCGCGTCCCGCGCTTCGAACAGTTCAAGAATATGGGCATGTTCGGCATTGGCTTTATCGAGCAGCTTGCACGCCGTCTCTTGATCGACAGTCTCGTAATCGCGTTTGATAAAGCAGCGCTCGAGCTGCGCAATCATATCGCGTAGACGATCGTTGCCGCAGCGGTTGAAGTACGTCAGATGAAAGTCTCGCTGAATGTCGTCGTACTTTCGGATAAGACCGCCTTGGATCGCAAGGTCCATGGACCCAACCAAAAACTTCAGCTGCATGATGTCCTCTTTGGTCAGGAGGGGACAGGCGAGGTATGCCGCCTGCCCATCGAGCGGCCCCATAATCTCAAAGACTTCAACGGCGTTTTGTTGATCGAACCCACGGACACGGAATCCGCGACGGGGGAGATTGTCCAGGTAGCCATCGCTTGCCAGCTGAATGAGCGCCTCGCGAACCGGCGTGCGCGACACGCCCATGGCATCGCAGATCGCTTGCTCGCTCACGCGGTCGCCAGCCGAAAGCTCGCCGGCATCTATGCGGCTCGAAATATAGTCGTATACATGATCCTTCAAGGGTCTTCTGAGCGTTTCCATGAGCTTGTGTTCCTCAACTGTATATTTTCAAAATTAAATACGTTTCGCTTGAATAGCTCAGTTGAATTATAGAACGACCAGTTAAATCGCGCTACTTTGCGCCGATAGGTGAGAATACGCTTACCGATGAATACCTACCGTTCAGGATTGTATACAATATACAAAATAGGAAAACCGCCTTAAGATAAAGCCATCGAAAGGAAGGCGGGCGCAAAGAAGTCCCGCTCTCTGCTAAGAGATCCAAGGAGGATCATCATGACCAAGTTCAGCCACGTCATCATCCGTCGTCCCGGCAAGTCCCTGAGCAATGGCATCACGAGTGCCCCCGAGCTTGGCCAGCCCATCTACGAGCGTGCCATCGAGGAGCACTACGATTACGAGCATGCGCTCGAGCAGTGCGGCGTTGACGTGTCGGTGCTGCCGGCGCTCGAGCAGTATCCCGACAGCTGCTTTGTCGAGGATCCGGCCGTCATCACTCGCTGCGGCGCCATCATTACCAACCCCGGTGCCGACAGCCGCAACGGCGAGAAGGACGAGATCGAACCAGCCGTCCGTCGCTTCTTTGACGACGAGCATGTCAAGCACATCGTTTCTCCGGGTACGCTCGACGGCGGCGACGTCATGATGGTCGGCGACCATTTCTACGTCGGTCGCTCCGCTCGCACCAACGAAGAGGGCATCCGCCAGTTCTGTGAGATTCTCGAGGGCTGGGGTCTCGAGGGTTCCGAGGTTCCGCTGGAGGAGGTCCTACACCTCAAGACGGGCGTCAACTACATCGAGGACAACAACATGCTCGTTTCCGGTGAGTTTATCGATAAACCCGACTTTGCCCAGTACAACAAGATCGTCGTGCCCGAGGACGAGGCTTACGGCGCCAACTGCATCTGGGTCAACGGTACGGTCATCGTCGCCGAGGGCTATCCGACCGTGCTCAAGGCCGTGCAGGATCTGGGCTACAAGACGCTCGTCGTCGATACCTCCGAGTATCGCAAGGTCGACGGCGGCCTTTCTTGCCTGTCGCTGCGCTTCTAACGCGATAGCTGTAACAGTCTGATGATCGCTTGACCGATGGCCCGGCACCCGATTCGGGACGTCCGGGTCATCTTTCGTTCGATCACATGATGAAGGGGGTGCACATACAATGGCCTCTAAAGTTCAAAACGACGAGATTATCGACCCTAATGGCCTCGATCTCTTTCGTCTGACCATGATGGTCATTACCGCCAGTATTTGTGGCGGTATCTTTTCGCTTGCCGGCGATATGGCAGCAGGCGGGGCAAATACCGGTGCGGTTATCGTCTCGTGGGGAATTTGCTTTATCGGCGTCTTTGCGCTGATGATGGTGTTCAACGGTTTGTCTCAGGCTCGTCCCGACCTGACCGGCGGCATCTATGCATACGCTGCGGCCGGTTTTGGCGATTACATTGGATTCAACTCCGCCTGGGGTTACTGGATCAGCGCATGTCTTTCCAACGTGAGCTTTGCGCTCTTGCTGTTTAGCGCGCTGGGCTATTTCTTCCCTGCGTTTGGCGCGGGTAACAACCTGCTTTCCATCGTCTGCGCCAGCGTGTTTTTGTGGTTCCTTACCGTCCTTGTGCTTCGTGGCGTTAAGGAGGCTGCGGGCATTAACACTATCGTCACGTTGGCGAAGCTGGTGCCGCTGGGGCTCTTTGTGCTGAGCATCGTGCTCCTGGGTAAGTTCAACGTCGATATCTTTATGGACAACTTCTGGGGAGAGCCGGCTGGTCCTGGCTTTGGCGAGCAGGTTGTCTCGACCATGATCGCCCTTGTCTGGGTCTTCACGGGCATCGAGGGCGCTGTCGTTATCTCGGGCCGTGCAAAGTACGTGCGTGACGTCGGCCGCTCGACGGCGCTCGGATTTGCGGCTGTATTTACGCTGTATCTGATCATCTCGATGCTGTCACTCGGCATTATGCCGCGCGAGGAGATGGCGCAGCTCGCAACGCCCTCCATGGCGGGAATTCTCGAGTGCGCAATCGGTCCGGTTGGCGCTGCCATCGTAAACCTTGGCGTTATCCTTTCGCTGGTCGGCGCGCTGCTGGGCTATGTCATCATTGCGTCCGAGACGCCGTTCGAGGCGGCGCGCCAGGGATCCTTCCCTCTGGCGTTTGCCAAGACGAACAAGCACGACGCCCCGGTGGTAACGGTTCTTGTGAGCTCCGGCATCACGCAGCTCTTCTTGATCGTGTCGTATGTGGCGGCGAGCACCTACCAGTTCTTCTATAGCTGCGCAGTCAACACGATTCTGGTTCCGTATGTCTGCTCGGCTGCCTATTACATGGTGATTGGCTGGAAGAACGAGCGTCTGGACGGGCCGCATGCGCCCAGCGTCGGCAAAGCCCGCTTCTTCGGTACGCTCGGCTTCATCTACACATTGTTCCTGGTGTGGTCGACGGGTCTTCAGGGCGTTATGATCACGACGATTCTTTTTGCTCCGGCCATTCCCGTCTATATGCTGGGCGAGCGAGGTCGCGGTAAGCCGGTGCTTCCGCATCTGCACGACAAGCTGATTGCAGCGGTGGTCATTGTCGTAGCAATCATTTCGCTGTATCTGCACTTTGCCGGCATTGCGCCGATTGTCTAGGACTGCGGTAAGCTTCATCGCTTGGTAAGCCGACTGAGGCATCGCGTGCCGGTGCCGTTCGGTAATCCATAACTGACGTGGGCCTCTGTAACGTACCTTTGTGAGCGCCCACTAAACCCGCGCAGGTGACTACGGTTGCCTGCGCGGGTTTTTGCAGTTACGGTGAAATGCTGCCGGCAGCTGGGGACGTTCCTATTGCCGGCACTCTGGGACACTCCTTGGATGATCCGCATACAACGGAGGAAAGCGGATGATTTTGACGAGGGGCGGGCGGCTGTTTCGGTCCTCGGGGAAACCACGTCCCGTTTCGGGCACAGATTCCGGGTCGCAGTTTCCCCGAGGGGCTCGATCGGGAAAATACGTCCCAGTCTGAGCGCCTATTCCGGGACGCAGTTTCCGCTAGAGACCTCAGTCGGAAAGCCCATCCCGTTTTAGCGTTTCGGAGTGGGATGCAGTTTCCCCAGGAGCCCCCATCGGGAAACTGCATCCCGGAATTCGCCTGAATAGTGGGGTGCGGTTTCCGAAAGGGTGCCGTCTGGGAAACCGTGTCCCGGAATCCCCTCCCGCGCCTGGTTGTTCCGCATCGCATCTATTGGGCAAAGCGATCTGTCCCCATTGCAACAATCTGTTGATTGAACGTCGCTGCATGTTCGCGCTATCATGCATGGTTAAAATTGGTTAGCCATGGCAAACGGTTAGCAATGGTGAACATAAATGCAACGCCCTGTGGGCGTCGGGGGAGGAACACGGACGTGAAGCTCGATACACTCGAGATTGGAAAGGACGCCGTTGTCGCATCGGTGGCATCGGACGATCAGGCACTCCGACAGCATATTTTGGACATGGGCTTAACGCCGGGCACCGAAGTCACCATGATGAAGTACGCCCCCATGGGCGACCCGCTCGAGATTCGCCTGCGTGGCTACGAGTTGACGCTGCGCAAAGACGATGCTGCTCGCATTGAGCTCGTGGGTATTCACGACACCGATACGAGCCCGCGCGTTAACGCCGCAATCGGCACGACGGAGCACCCGGCGCTCGGTGAGGGGACGTATTCGCCCCGCGCGGCAAAAACGGCCGTGCCCGAGGGCGCGCCGCTGCACTTTGCCCTCGCCGGCAACCAAAATTGCGGCAAGACCACGCTGTTCAACCAGCTGACGGGTTCCAACCAACATGTTGGTAACTTTCCCGGCGTGACGGTCGACCGCAAGGACGGTACTGTCCGTAACCACCCCGAGGCGAGCGTTACCGACCTGCCCGGTATTTATTCGTTGTCGCCGTACACGGGCGAGGAGATTGTCAGCCGTCAATTTATCCTTGACGAGCATCCCGACGCCATCATCGACATCATCGATGCCACCAATATCGAGCGCAACCTCTACCTGACGCTGCAGCTTATGGAGCTCGACTGCCCCATGGTCATCGCGCTCAACATGATGGACGAGGTGACGGCCAACGGCGGCGCCGTGGACGTCAACCTGCTCGAGAGCCTGTTGGGCGTGCCTGTTGTCCCCATTAGCGCTGCCCGCAACGAGGGTATCGGCGAGCTGGTGGATCACGCTCTGCATGTGGCGCGGTTCCGCGAGCGCCCGGGTCGCCTGGACTTCTGCGCGCCCGATGGCCCGGACGGCGGTGCGCTGCATCGCTGCATCCACGGCATTGCCAACCTGATCGAGGACCATGCCGTGACGGCCCGCATTCCGGTGCGTTTTGCGGCGACCAAGCTGGTTGAGGGCGACGAGCTGGTGACCGAGGCACTTCACCTGGATCGCAACGAACTTGACGCTATCGAGCACATCATTACCCAGATGGAGGGCGAGGCTGGCACCGACCGCCTGTCCGCGCTGGCCGATATGCGCTTTAGCTTTATCGGCGACGTGTGCGGGCGCTGCGTGGTGAAGCCGCACGAGAGCCGCGAGCACGTGCGCTCCGTTAAGATCGACCGCATCCTGACGGGTCGCTACACGGCCATCCCGGCGTTTCTGGTGATCATGGGCCTCGTCTTTTGGCTGACGTTTGGCGTGATCGGCGCGGCGTTGCAGGGACTTATGGAGGACGGCATCGCTGCCATCATCGCCTCGGCCGATGCGGGTCTCAAGGCGTTTGGAACCAACGACGTGGTGCGCTCGCTGGCTGTCGACGGCGTGCTTACGGGCGTGGGCAGCGTGCTGACCTTCCTGCCGATTATCGTCGTGCTCTTCTTGTTCCTCTCCATTCTGGAAGACTCCGGCTACATGGCGCGCGTGGCCTTTGTCATGGATAAGGTGCTGCGTCGCTTTGGACTGTCGGGCCGCAGCTTTGTGCCCATGCTCGTCGGTTTTGGCTGCACCGTGCCGGCTATCATGTCGACCCGTACACTCCCATCCGAGCATGATCGCAAGATGACGGTCATGCTCACGCCGTTCATGAGCTGCTCGGCCAAGTTGCCGGTTTACGGCTTGCTGTGCGGAGCATTCTTCCCGCAGGCGACGGTCCCAGCCATGGTCTCGCTCTATCTGATTGGCATTGCGGTCGGTTGCATCGCGGCTTTGGTGCTCAACCGCACGGCATTTAAGGGCGACCCGGTGCCGTTTATCATGGAGCTTCCCAATTACCGCCTGCCGAGCATCAAGACGACGGTGATGCTGGCGTGGGATAAGGCCAAGGACTTTATTACCAAGGCCTTTACCATCATCTTTGCCGCCACCGTGGTCATCTGGTTCCTCCAGACGTTTGACATCCGCTTTAATGTGGTCGCCGATCAGTCGCAGAGTCTACTTGCCGGTCTGGGTAGCATCATCGCGCCGGCGTTGGCACCGCTTGGCTTTGGCGACTGGCGTGCATCCACGGCGCTCGTCACCGGACTTATCGCCAAGGAGAGCGTCATCTCGACCCTCACCGTGCTTTTGGATGCAACGTCACCCGCGGCGCTGTCGACCATGTTTTCGCCGTTTACCGCCTACGTGTTCTTGGTCTTTACGCTGCTGTACCCGCCCTGCGTGGCGGCAATCGGTGCCGTCAAGAGCGAGTTGGGCGCGCGCTATGCCGTTGCCGTGTTCGCGTTTCAGGTGACGGTCGCCTGGATCGTGGCGTTTGTCGTGCATTCGGCGGGCATATTGCTGGGGTTGGCTTAGGGGTGCGTTGATGCTCCGCGCTTTTGGGCGAGCAACAATTCAATAAATATGAGCCAAAATTCCGGCAATTGTCGGCCCGCGGGGACTGTCCTACGCTGCAGATTGCCGTTCGCTGCCGATTTGCTGCCGTTTACGGATTCGTAAATACTTGCAATCGTCGGTCGATTTAACCGTATTGCGCGATGTCGATGCGCATTTTGTGTACCCCTTTCTACAATCACCTTGCTTCTATTGCCGAACATGTCTTCCGTTTCGCCTGTGTGGGGACGTGGGGCGCGATAGTCGTTTATAGAGGATCATTGAGGAGGGAATTGATGAAAGAAAAATTCCAATCGTTCGGAAAGGCAATGCTCGTTCCGATTACGCTCATTGCCATTTCCGGTCTCTTTTTGGGTATCGGTAGCGTTTTTACGACCGAACTGACCCTTGTGTCCCTTGGCGTTAATTGGGATTGGTATGCCGCTTCGCCGCTCTTTACGTTCTTCTCGGTATTTAAGGGTCTCGGCGAGGTAATCATTGGAAACCTCGGTGTTTTGTTTGCCGTCGGCTGCGCCTTCTCCTTGTCTCGCAAAGAGAAGGGCTGGGCTGCCTTTTCTGCCCTTGTTTGTTATCTCACCATGCTCAAGACGGTTGAGATTCTGCTTGGAGCAGCTGGCTTGGCTGCCGACAATACAACGGTGGAAGCTCTTCAGGCCGTCGGCCTTACGTCCATTCAGGCGAGTGAGCAGTCCGCACTCTACACTACCTCGCTCGGCTTTTTTGGCTACAGCTCTGGTGTCTTTGGCGGCATTATCGTGGGCTGCCTGGTCGCCTGGATCACCGGCCGTTTTTACAAGACCAAGCTTCCAACGGCGCTAGCGTTTTTTGCGGGTAGTCGAACGGTCCCCATTGTATCGCTGATCGCCGGTGGCATCCTGGGCGGCATCATGTACTTCGTCTGGCCCGTCATCGGTGGATGCTTTTCGGGTATTGCGACGTTCGTGAAAGGCTCCGGTCTGTTCGGTACGTTTGTCTATCGCTGGGTGCTCGAGAGCCTTGTGCCGTTTGGCTTGCATCCGCTGCTCGAGACGCCCATGTATTGGACTGAGCTTGGCGGCTCCATGGTCGTCGATGGAACGCGCGTGGTGGGCAATAGCGCCATTCAGCTTGCACAGCTCGCTTCTCCCAGCAGCGACAAGCTCTTGGTTAGGGCTTTCATGGCTGGCTATGGCATTAACGATTACGCATTGTTCCCGGGTATCGCTCTTGCTATGTGGTCTTGTGCCAAGCCCCAGAACCGTAAGAAGGTTGCCGGTCTTTTAATCCCCACAGTGATTTCGACTGTTTTCTTTGGCGTTACGGAGCCGATTCTCTTTACGTTCCTGTTTGCCGCCCCCTGGCTCTACTTTGGCGTTTATGCTCCGCTTTCTGGACTGGGTGAAGTTCTCTCGGAGGCAATGGGCGTTTCGGTGTACCAGGGAAATATCAAGGACCTGATCCCATTCTTATTCCGCCCCGAGAAGCTTAATCTGCTTCCGTACCTTATTCTGCTTCCCGCCTTTTTCCTGGCAGCTTTCTTCCTCTTCCGGTTCTTTATTACTAAGTTCGATATCAAGACGCCCGGTCGAGATGATGGTGACGATATTGAGTTGATCAACAGCAGAGCCGAGTTCGAGGCAAAGGCCGCTGAGGCAAAGGGCGAGTCTGGTAGCACTCCCAAGAAGGCAGTCCAGGGCCATGCGACCAAGGACAGCGCGCTTGCTGTTGGCATTGTCGAAGCGCTTGGTGGAGCCGACAACATTGATGATCTTGACAACTGCATCTCACGTCTTCGCGTGATTGTCAAGGATGGTTCTAAGGTTGCAGACGACGAGGTGTTCACCAAGAATCTTGAAGCTATGGGCGTTATCCGCCTGAGCGACAAGGCAATCCAGGTCATTTACGGTCCTCGTGTCGGCGAAGTCGCTTCTGAGGTGCACGACGTTCTCGGTGACGAGTAAAACGCGCAAGTGGTTTGCAATTGCATAGCGCAATTCCAGGGCTTGGCTTCCTATCGCATGATTTAGGGGGCCAAGCCTTCTTGTTTTAGATTGTCAAGGCAGATACTCAATAGTTCTTCGAATGCGAGAATACAACTTCCGGTAAAGCAGTTAGGCTTAACGTTCTTAAGGTCCATTGGGTGATCGTCGTGTATCGTAAAGATCGCGTCTGCCGTCTTGGCGAGCTCGCTGTCTTCGTTGCCGGTAAACGCGAGGGTCGTAATGCCCGCGTCGTGGCATGCCCTTGCGGTTTCCAGGATGGCTTCTGTCTGGCCCGATTTGGATATGAGCATCATGCAGCTGAGCGTATTTCGGTTGGATTCGACAAACTGATCGGTTTCTAGGAAGTCCTGTATGACGGCCAAAAAGCCAAGTCCAACGAGCTTGGTCGCCATGTACTGCGCAACGATGCGTGAGAAGCCCTCTCCGTTTACTCCGATCATTCTGTTGCGATGCAGGGCGGCGATGAATACGTCTACATCTCCGGTGTGGCATACGAAGTGGACGCTACTGTCTTTGAGTGATTGATTCATTTCGCGGGAGACATGATGAAGGTGCTTGAGATCGTACATCATTTCGCGGTAGCCACGGTAGCCGAGCTTTTTCGAAAGCCTGATGACTGTCGTCATGCTGGTAAAGCATGCCATAGCGACGGGTTTTATACCAATATCATCGAGGGTGTCGATATTGTTGAGCAGGTATTCGAGTACGCTTTGCTCGGTTTCGGATAGCTTTGCGGCTGAGTAGAGCTTGGAAATCTGCTTTTTATCAACCATCGGTGCCCCTTCCCGCCGGACGTGTGTGGCCGCTTCCGTTGCGTAAATAATAACTCCTTGGGGAATTCCTTTCCCGCCTTGCAGCCGGGGCGGGAAGCGGCCCTCCATGCTGGATACAATATCCAAACACAGGCGAACCATGCAATATTGAATGTGCTAATTGGGGGTTTCGATATGAAACTTACGGTCATAGGCGGCGGTGGCGTCCGCTCCATGTTTTTGGCAAAGAGCATAGCCCAGCAGGCGTCATCGCTTGGAATCGACGAACTTGTGTTTATGGACAATGATCCCGAGAAGCTGCGCATCTACGGTGGCCTTGCCGCCCATGTCTCGGGCATGCTTTGCCCCGCGCTTAATTTTTCACTGACGGGCGATGCAGTCGAGGCCGTTAAGGACGCCGATTACGTGATCACGACGATTCGCGTCGGAGGGGACCATATGCGCGTTCGCGATGAGCGCATTGCCCTTTCACATGGGGTTCTTGGCCAAGAGACGACTGGCGCAGCCGGCGTGTCTTTTGCCATGCGTTCCATCCCTGCGCTTGCTTCGTATTGCGAGTTGATCAAGAAGTACGCAAAGCCGGACGTCAAGGTGTTTAACTTTACTAATCCCGCTGGCGTCGTATCTCAGGCCCTACGTGATATGGGCTATGATTTTACATATGGCATTTGCGATGCCCCCTCGGGCATGTTGCATCAGTTTGCCGAGTATAAAGGCGTTGATCCTGCATCGGTTCAGGGCGAGTGCTATGGACTCAATCACCTCTCGTTCTTCCGCAATGTGACGGTTGACGGCGAGGACATCATGCCCGACTTGATCCACGACGACGGGGCATATGCTCATACAGATCTTAGGTTCTTCGAGAAGGACCTCGTCCTAAATCGCGAAAGCGTGCCAAATGAGTACTTATACTATTTCTACTATCGCGAGCGCGCCGTTGCCAACGTTCTCTCTTCGCCCCAGACGCGCGGCGAACTAATCGAAGAAATTAATCGAGAAATGACGAGCGAGCTTGCATCTATCGATATTGAGAACGACTTCGAAAAAGGCCTCGCGTGCTTTGAGAAGTGGTATGGAATGCGAGAAAACAACTACATGGCGGCCGAGACAGGTATTCATCGCGACAAGCCGTGGACGTTTGACGTGTACGGCAAAGATGCTGGCGGATACGCAGGTGTCGCGCTCCGTTTCATGGATATTGCCCGCTCTGGCAAGACGCAGCAGATGATCCTGTGCACCCCCAACAATGGCGCCATCCCCGGTCTTCTCGATACAGATGTCATTGAGTCAACGTGCGATATCTCCACCGATGGCTGCGTACCGCATCGCGTCGAAGCCGATTCTGTGCCCGCGGGAAACCTCGAATTGATTCGTCGCGTCAAGTACTACGAGCGCACCGTGGCGCGTGGCATCGTTAACCGATCGAAGCGCGACATTGTCGAGGGCCTCGCGATGCACCCGCTCGTTAATTCGTACTCCTTGGCGAAAGATATCGCCGCGCAGTACTTTGAGCTTAACCGCGACTACATCGACGGCTGGACAGACTAGTCTGGACGTTAAAACTAGAAATTTTGGATGGGCGGACCGGCGTTTATATTGGCGCCCGTTCGCCCTGCCTAGTAAGAAAACGGGTATAGAGTGAACTTGCGAGAGAACTTCAATGTCTTTCTGGAATCGGGCGATCGGGCGAAGGGATGCCGGAGTGGCTGCACGATGGCGTTATATATCCCCTTGTTTGTTATGAGCGCGCTTCAACTTGGTGTATCAAACGTTGCAACTGAGCTCGCCTATATCAATCCGTCCATTACGCTTATTTGCACTGTGGTCGCAGCCTTTTTAAACCTGCTTCTATCGAATGTGGCTTTTTCGTTTTTTGCCGTCGACCGGTCCAAAGAGACGCTGCAACCGGCTCGAACCCCTTCGGTTTACCTCTTAGCCTCGACGGTTCCCCTCCAGATTTCTGGGGCGCTGCTAATTTATTTGGTTCACTTGATTTTATCGGCAATTGTAGTCTTTGCCTCGCTTGCGAGCAGTCAGCTCGGGGTGTTGTGCTCGCTGGTGGTGGCAGTAATCGTGACGCTTCTTTCCGCGTCGTTCGTATTCGTGTTAATTGAAGATGCGGACGTGGGGCAGAGGGGGCTACGAGGCATTCGGTTTGCACCACGCTACGTCATGCGTTCGATCACGGCACTTCGTTCCTCCTGCAGAGAAATCGCGCGTCCCGCAATGCTGCTGGTGACATGGAATCTGGTTGCAAGTTGCGCTATCCCTGTTCTTGTCGGATGGGTAGTTTCGAGTGCGGCGCTGCCGTCGGCACTTTCAGTGACGTCGCTTGTACATGAGGGACTTTATTATGGGGCGTTTGCTTATATGCTGCTTTTGCTAGTTCATTGTGCGGTTGCGAGTTGGCTCGAAATTGACGTGCTCATGGGGGTGTCCTTGTGCGTATCCGAGCAGGCGCGATAGCCCGAAGATGAAGCCGCGTTTTCGACATTGAGTTCCTGCACACCTTACTTTCTAGGCGGAATTGGCGCGCCGTCTGTTAACGATCGTTTTCCAAGAATTCTTTTATTGCGCATTTATAGACTTCTCATTGCTATAATCGCCCACCGCCCAAGACAATCGGAGAGGTTTCCTACATGACTCAGGCAAGACAAGATGGCATCTCGCTCAAGCAGTGGCTCCCGCTTATCGGGCTCGCCTGCTGCGCGTTCGTGTTCAACACATCGGAGTTCATGCCCATCGGCCTTCTGACTGATATTGCCGTATCGTTCTCGCTCACCGAGGCCCAGGCAGGCATCATGATTTCGGTCTACGCCTGGGGCGTCATGCTGCTGTCGCTGCCGCTTATGGTGTTTGCCTCGCGCTTTGAGTTCAAGCGTATGCTGCTCGGCGTGCTCGCCGTGTTCTCTCTGGGTCAGTTCCTGTCCGCCGTGGCGCCCACCTATCCTATTTTAGTCTGCGCACGCCTGGTGGTCGCTTGCGCACATGCCGTGTTCTGGTCGGTCGCCTCGATTATGGCCTCGCGCCTGGTCGACGCCCGTCACGGGGCGCTCGCCATCAGCATGATCGCCACGGGCTCGTCCATCGCACAGATCTTTGGCCTGCCGATCGGCCGCGCCATCGGCCTGGCCGTGGGCTGGCGCATGACGTTTGCCGTGGTCGGGGCCTTTTCTGCCGCCGCGGTGGTGTACCAGGCCGCGGTGTTCCCGGCCATGCCGGCGGGTGAGCGGTTTGCGGTTAAACAGCTGCCCGAGCTGCTCAAGAACCCGTTCCTCATCGCGCTCTACGCGGTCACGGTTTTTATGGCGACCGGCTATTACACAGGCTACAGCTATATCGAGCCCTTCCTGGCGCAGGTCGCGCACGTCGACGCGGGCGCCATTACCATGACGCTGACGGCGTTTGGCTGCTCCGGTCTGGTGGGCAGCTGGCTGTTTGGTCGCCTGTTCGACGGGCACCGCTTCCCGTTTTTGGCTATTACGCTCTCCGGCGTGCCAGCGGCCCTGCTACTCATAGGTTCGGCCGCATCGTCGCTCGCAGCAGTGCTTGCCGTCTGCGTGCTGTGGGGCTGCTGCGCCACGGCCTTTAACGTGGCATTTCAGGCCGAGCTTATCAAGTACACGCCCGCGGATTCGTCGGCTGTCGCCATGTCGATCTTCTCGGGCCTGTTTAATCTGGGTATTGGCACGGGCACCGCGATCGGCGGCGCCGTGGTTTCGGGCCCCGGTATCGCCTGGATCGGCTCCGTGGGCGGGGCGATTGCCGTCGTGGGCGTCATCCTCGCCATCACGGTGATGTTCCCGGCTATCCGCCGCGCCAAGCCCGTCGCCTAATCACGTTTCCTCATCAGTTGCGGTGGAATAGTTCCTGTTTAAGGCCTCTAAAGGCCCAAGCAGGAACTATTCCACCGCAACTTATTTTGGGGAAGAGGATGCAAGCCGGGCATACAATGGATGTCGTTGTGTTGAGCTTACCGGGAGGCTGTTATGTGGGCATACGAGACGACGTTCTATCAAATCTATCCGCTGGGCTTTTGTGGAGCTCCGCGCGAAAACGCCGCGCCCGTTGCCGAGGATGAGCTTGCCCAGGCTGCCAACGATGCGCCCAACCCCGATGCCCCCATCATGAAAATCGCCCAATGGGCCGACTACCTGCAAAAACTCGGTATTGGCGCTGTGCTCATCAACCCACCGCTCGAGTCCGATAGCCATGGCTACGACACGCGCAGCCTGCGCCACATCGACCGTCGCCTGGGTGGGGATGCCGACTTTGCCGCCGTGTGCGAGACGCTGCATGCCCACGGCATCCGTGTGGTGCTCGACGCCGTCTTCAACCACGTCGGTCGCGGCTTTTGGGCCTTCCGCGATGTGCAGGAGCGCAAGTGGGACTCGCCCTACAAGGACTGGTTCCACATCAGCTTTGACGGCGACTCGTGCTACGGCGACGGCTTTTGGTACGAGGGCTGGGAAGGCCATTTTGAGCTCGTGAAGCTTAACCTGCAAAACCCCGCCGTGGTCGATTACCTGCTCGAGTCCGTGCGCCGTTGGGCCGAGGTC
Organism: Collinsella sp. HCP3S3_D1; assembly: GCF_052064015.1. Lineage (NCBI taxonomy): Bacteria > Bacillati > Actinomycetota > Coriobacteriia > Coriobacteriales > Coriobacteriaceae > Collinsella > Collinsella sp. HCP3S3_D1. The sequence goes on along the minus strand of NZ_JBQHWK010000002.1, from coordinate 86,999 downwards.
TTTGGCGTCGACGGTCTGCGCCTGGACGTCGCCTATATGCTCGACCGCGACTTTATGCGCCGCCTGCACGCCTTTGCCCGTGAGCTCAAGCCCGACTTTGTGCTGATCGGCGAGACGCTCCACGGCGACTACAACCAGATCGTCAACGACGAGATGCTCGACTCCTGCACCAACTACGAGTGTTACAAGGGACTGTACTCCAGCTTTAACTCGATCAACATGTTCGAGATCGCCCACTCGCTGCACCGTCAGTTTGGCGGCGACCCGTGGTGCATCTACCGCGGCAAGCACCTGCTGTCGTTTGTCGACAACCACGACGTACCGCGCCTGGCGAGCATCCTCACCGACAAGTCCTGTCTGCGTCCCGCCTATGGCATGCTCTTTGGTATGCCGGGCATCCCGTGCATCTACTATGGCAGCGAGTGGGGAATTGCTGGCGAAAAGGGCGGCCCCGATGGCGACTGGGCGCTGCGCCCTGCGCTCGATGAGCCTGCGCCCAACGAGCTGACGGCCTTCATCACACAGCTTGCGCACCTGCGCTCGGCCGATGACGCGGCGGCACGCGCTCTCAGCTACGGTGCGTATCGCAACGTGATGATTCAGAACAAGCAGCTGCTGTTCGAGCGCGCCTGCGACGACGCGACGGTGCTCGTGGCGGTCAATGCCGTGAACGAGCCTTATACCTTTGGAGCCGGCGAACTCAACGGCTCCTTCGTCGACCTACTTGCCGACGATGCACCCACGGTCGAGCTGACGGGCTCCCTTGAACTTGCGCCCTACGAGGTGCGCTATCTGTTGAGGGCCTAGGTCATGGCGGCGTCAGACGAGGGCTATCAACATATTGAGCATGGGTTTGAGCCCGTGTTTGACCAGCACTCGCGCGTTTTGGTGCTGGGATCGTTTCCCTCGGTGCTTTCGCGCACCAATGCCTTTTATTACGGCAACCCTCAGAATCGCTTTTGGCGCGTGATGGCCGCATGCCTTGGTGTGCCTGTACCACCCAACGAGGGCGACCCTTTGGTGGGCGGCGAGCCCGCGACGCTCGACGCCTCTATTGCCGCCAAGCGATCCATGCTGCTGAACGGTGGCGTGGCCCTGTGGGATGTGATCGAGAGCTGCGACATTAAGGGGTCGAGCGACGCGAGCATCAAAAACGCTGTGCCGGCATATATCGAACGCATCACTGGAGCTGCGCCCATCGAGCGGGTGGTATGCAACGGAGGTACGGCGGGGCGCCTCTATAAGCGCTATCTACAGGAGCGGACGGGTCTGTCCGCTGTCGTATTGCCGTCAACTAGTCCCGCTAACGCGGCCTGGCGCCTGGAGCGGCTTATCGAGCGCTGGCGCGAGGCAGTTGACTGGACCACACGGTAATCTAGATCCTTTATTGAGCATGGGCGCCGAGGCGTTTGATGATGGCATGCCAGATTGGTGCGGGCACGGCGGGCTTGACGCGCACCATGCCGTCGACATCGACGCTATCGGCCTCGCCGCCGCCAAGCAGCTGCGCATGCTCTATGGAGCAGCCCATGCGCACGGCGCCTACAAGCTTATCCATCGCTTCGGAAAATGGCCGGCGTAAGAGGCCCATACGCGGGGAGTGGCGAAGCGCCGCAATACCGCTGCCGGCGCAGATGACAACGCCACCGCACCATGGCAGGTCGCGTAGAATACATGCCCGGTACAGGTGGTCGAGGACTTCGTCCGCCTGCTTGTTGTTTTTTGACAGGGCCTGGACGACGACATAGACGCGTGTCTCTGTATCCCCGAAGCGATCGAGTATCTGCTCGACAGCGATCATCGCCTCATCATCAAATGCATCATCAACAGCGAACACCATGCCATCGACTACACCGGCATCATCCGCCTCCAAATCGACCGGACGGGGGAGCGCGGTGCCGGAAAGCTGAGCATAGGCGGCGATGGCATCCTGCAGGTCCCAAAGCAAAAACTCAAGATCGGCGCTCTCGGGAATACTGATATATGCAATGGTTTGCAGCGTTTTTGGTACATCGCCGCGCGCGGTCGTCTCCATGCCATCTCCTTTCCGGTTGGTTTCCGTTTAGGTTACACCGTCTGGTGGCGCGCGGGCGCGCTATCCTAGTGCAACCCTTACGAAAGGAATGCCATGCGACTGCCCATGAACACCTCGCTTGCCACGCTCAAGCCCTCCGGCATTCGCCGGATCAACGCGCTCGCCGCCCAGCACCCGGGGTGCATCGCGCTTGCGCTTGGCGAGCCCGATTTTCCCACGCCCGATGTGATTGGCGCCGAGGTGACCGCCGCGCTGGGCCGCGGTGACACGCACTATCCGCCCAACAACGGCCGTCCCGCCCTGCGCGAGGCGCTGTCTACCTACATGGGAGACGCGGGCCTTACGTTTTCGGCCGACGAGGTCATCCTGACCGACGGCGCGACCGAGGCCCTGTCGGCAACATTTATGGCCATGCTCAACCCCGGCGACGAGGTTATTATCCCCACGCCGGCCTTTGGCCTGTACGAGAGCATCGTCGTGGCCAACCACGCCAAAGCGGTCTTTTTGGATACGGAGCCCGCGCAATTTCAGATTGACGAGGAAGCGCTTCGCGCCTGCGTGACGCCGGCGACTAAGGCCATCGTCATCTGCACGCCCAACAATCCTACGGGCTGTATCCTCGACGCGGCATCGCTCGACGCCGTGGCACACGTGGCAGAGCAAGCGGGCATCTACGTAATCTGCGACGACGTATATAACCGCCTGGTCTATGTGGATGGCTATGAGCGCTTTGCCCAGCGCCACCCGGAGCTACGCGAGCAAACGGTGGTCATCGAGAGCTTCTCCAAGCCATGGGCTATGACCGGCTGGCGCTTGGGCTGGCTCGCAGCTGCAGCCCCCGTCATCGCCGAGATCGCAAAGGCCCACCAATACTTAGTATCGAGCGCCGTCTCCTTTGAGATGGACGCCGCAGCCCGAGCCCTGACCGTCGACCCAACCCCTATGCTCAAAGTCTACCGAGCTCGCCGCGAACGCGTGCTCGCAGCCTTAGACACCATGGGCCTCGACGTAGTGGAACCAGCCGGCGCCTTCTACGCTTTCCCCAGCATCAAACAATTCGGCCTAACAAGCGAAGACTTCTGCATCAAAGCCATCAAAGAAGCCAACGTAGCCCTAGTCCCCGGAGACTGCTTCGGCACCGAAGGCCACGTCCGCTTAAGCTACTGCGTCTCCGACCAAGATCTGGACGAAGGCCTCCGCCGCCTGTCCACCTTCATTTCGACTTTGTAGTCCTCAGGGATGCAACACATCAGCCCACCGACATAAGGATTGTGAGTGGGGCGCGTCGGCCAACGGCAACCCTGGCCGCCCCAAAGTCAACACAGGTCGCGCCGCCAAAGGCCAGGCGCAAGCTTTTCGTAGATTCCGCACGAGCCGAAGAGCACTAAATGTGCTCTTCGTGCGAGCCCAGGACCTGACCGAGCGAAAAGCTTGCGCCTGGCCTTTGGCGGCACGACCGAGATGGTGGAATTGTGTGCAGCCAGGGTTGCCGTTGACCGAAGCCGGGGTCCCCGCCATAATACTTTCGGTTCACGCACGAATCCGCTGCCAGAGACAGCCGGTGCAAACGGGCATTGCCCGCGAGCTCAATGGGATATCCCGCCAGCCGAGGTGGTCGAGTAGATATGTCTTCTCGCCCCCGTCGCTCATGCAGCGCGGGGGCTTTCTTTTTGGACATGCCCCCGTCACGTCCTTGTGGCGGACCGTGCCCGGAAAGAATTCGAGGAGGTGTAATTCATGCCCCAGCAGTACAAAATCGACAAGGTTGCAGAGATCGAGTCCCGTATCGCCGAGAATGCCGGTCTGTTCGTCGTCAACTACAACGGTCTGACGGTTAAGCAGGCTCAGGAGCTGCGTCATCAGCTTCGCGAGTGCGGCGCCGAGATGAAGGTCTACAAGAACAACCTGGTCAAGATCGCTCTCAAGAACCAGGAGCAGCCCGAGCTCGACGAGATCCTCGCCGGCCCCGTCGCTTATGTGTTCTACGAGACCGAGCCGGTCGAGGCCGCTAAGACCCTTAAGGACTTCTCCGCTAAGTCCAAGGGCGTCCTTGAGATCAAGGGCGGTATCTCCGACGGCAAGGCCGTTTCCGCTGATGATGTTAAGGCTATCGCCGAGCTGCCCACCAAGGACCAGCTTCTCGGCCAGATCGCCGGTCTCATCTCCGGTTTCGCTCGCGACATCGCTGTCTGCGTCAACGGCGTTTCCTCTGGTCTCGCTCGTTCGATCCAGCAGGTCTCCGAGCAGAAGGCAGCCTAGTCGCTGTTTTCACCCGCGGCGGCAACGCCGCACCCCTGGCGCATTCGCGCCGTGTTTTAACTGATCTCCGTGCACAGACACGGAAACCGAAAGGACTTAGAAATGGCTAAGCTTACCACCGATGAGATCATCGATGCTCTTAAGGAAATGACCCTTCTCGAGGCTTCCGAGCTCGTTAAGGCTATCGAGGACACCTTCGGCGTTTCCGCCGCTGCTCCTGCCGCTGTTGTCGCCGCTCCCGCTGCTGGCGCTGCTGAGGCCGAGGAGAAGACCGAGTTTGACGTCGTGCTCGAGGGCTTCGGCGACAACAAGATCCAGGTCATCAAGGCCGTCCGTGAGCTCACCAACCTTGGCCTGAAGGAGGCCAAGGAGGTCGTCGAGAGCGCTCCCAAGGCTGTTCTCGAGGGCGCCAAGAAGGAGGACGCCGAGGCTGCCAAGGAGAAGCTCGAGGCCGCTGGCGCTGCTGTCACCCTCAAGTAATCAGGCTTTCTCGCCAGATTTCTTTGCAGACGGGGTTCGCATTGCGAGCCCCGTCTTTTTTGTTTTGGCCCCTCATTCCCATTGCTCGGCACGCAGAACACTGCTGTCTTCGCCGTGCCAATCCCGTTACCGCTGGGGCATAAAATTGCACCATTCGAGCAATAATTTGCGTTGACCTGCTGAAGAATTGCGTTTGCCTTACGGCGACGTATGTCTCCGGCGGTAAGATACTTCGGTATCGCAATTTGGTCTGCGGCCGCCGTGCCGCACGCTTGGGGCGCTTTGCGCCTGCGAAAGGATCCTTGAATAATATGAAGGCAATCATCCCCGCCGCCGGTCTAGGCACGCGTTTTCTGCCTGGCACTAAGTGCACGCCCAAAGAGATGCTGCCGGTGCTCGACAAGCCGGTCATTCAGTATGTCGTTGAGGAGGCACTCGACCCCGAGGAGGTCGACGACGCCATCATCGTTACCTCTCCCGGTAAGCCCGAGCTGCTGAGCTACTTCCAGCCCGACCGTTCGCTCGAGAACCTGCTGCGCGAGCGCGGCAAGAACGCCTATGCCGATGCCGTCGCCCACGCTGGCGGTATGCCGGTCGACTTCCGCTATCAGTACGAGCCCAAGGGTCTCGGCCATGCCATTCGCTCGGCGGCCGATGCTGTGGCGGGGGAGAACTTCCTGGTTCTTCTGGGCGACTATGTTGTGCCCAACCATGACATTTGCGACAAGATGCTTGCCGTCTCCAAGGAGCATGGCGGCGCTTCGGTTATCGCTGTTGCCGCGTGTGCTCCCGAGGAGGTCAGCCGCTATGGCGTTATCGCCGGCGAGCGCGTGGGCTCCCTCGAGGGCGCTGAGGGCGTTGGCGATGCCGAGCCTGGCGCCGTGTGGCGCATCGGCGGCTTGGTGGAGAAGCCTGCTCCCGAGGCTGCGCCTTCTAACCTTTACATCGTCGGACGCTATCTGCTGAGCCCGCTGGTCATGGAGCTGCTTGCCGACCAGCAGGCCGGCAAGGGCGGCGAGATTCAGCTCACTGACGCCATGGCCCGCTCGCTCGACCGCGAGGCTATGTACGCCGTCGTCATCGATCCTCTGTCGGGCTACGACACCGGTACCCCGTCTGGCTGGATGGCCACCAACGCCCTCATGGCTGCAAGCGATCCTCGCTTTGCCGGCGCCTTCTGGGACGCCATCGACGAGCGCGGCGGCTTGATGCGCAAGTAAACAGCGCTTACGGGTGCGGACTTCGGTCTGCACCCGTTTTTTTGCGAACTGCCGCTTAGCTCCGGAAAGTGCGACCCACAATTTGGTTGAATTCTGGGATGCGCTTTCCGGCTGAGGACCCTAGCGGAAAGCGCATCCTAGAATATCGGCTCAGGACGGGATACAGTTTCCCAAACAGGGCTCAATCGGAAACTACGACCCAGTTTGAGGCCTCAAAACGGGACGCAGTTTCCGCCCGATCAGCCTTCGCCGCCATTCCGCCATTCAGCGACGCGCATCAGCAACTCTGTTCACAGAAAATATATGAACATATGTTCGATATACGCACATCTACCTGCGTATTTTCTGTCGAAAAACTTTGCTACTCCAAAAACACAATCGCGTCAAGGCTTTTCTTGCCCAACGGTCGGTACCTGATAAACTATTAGGTTGCGATAACTGGCGAAGCTATGCCTCGCCAACCCACCGAGCATTTCCGTGAAGGAGGAAAAACCTGGTGACCTACGCATACACTGCCACTGAGCGCAAGCGCGTCAGCTTCGGGAAAATCCCGGAGGCCATGGAGCTCCCCAACCTTATCTCTGTTCAAAGGGAATCCTTTGAGCGTTTTAAGGACGAGGGCCTTCGTGAGGCGTTTAAGGAATCCAGCCCCATCCAGAGCCAGAACCATGTTCTCGAGGTTACTTTCGGCGAGCATCAGTTTGGCGACCCCGCGCATACCGTCGAGGAGTGCCGCGAGAAGGATATGACCTATCAGGCTCCGCTTCTGACCGACGTCCGTCTCACCAACAAGGAGACCGGCGAGATCAAGGAGCAGCTCGTCTTTATGGGCGACTTCCCCATGATGACCGATCAGGGCACCTTCATCATCAACGGTACCGAGCGTATCGTCGTCTCGCAGCTCGTCCGTTCCCCGGGCGTGTACTTCAGCTCCGAGATGGATTCGGGCAAGCAGATCTACAAGGCTCAGATCATCCCGTCCCGCGGTGCCTGGCTTGAGTTTGAGGTCGATAAGCGCGACCAGCTCATGGTCTCCATCGACCGTAAGCGCAAGCAGAGCGCCACGATGTTCCTGCGCGCCCTTGGCATCGCCGTCACCAACGACGACATCATCGAGCTGCTCGGCAACTCCGATGTGATCAAGCGCACCCTCGAGCGCGATACCGCCCTTACCCGCGAGGATGCTCTTATCGAGATCTACCGTCGCCTGCGCCCGGGCGAGCCTCCCACCGTGGATGCTTCCCGCAGCCTGCTCGAGGGCCTGCTCTTCAACCCGCAGCGCTACGACCTGGCCCGCGTCGGTCGCTACAAGGTCAACAAGAAGCTCAACCTCACCACCGAGGAAGAGGTCACGGTGCTCACCGACGAGGATATCGTCGCTACGCTGCGCTACCTTCTGTCCCTCGCTGCCGGCGAGCAGGGCTTCAAGGTTGACGACATCGACCACTTTGGCAACCGCCGTATCCGCACCGTCGGCGAGCTCGTCGCCAACCAGTTCCGTATCGGCATGAGCCGTATGGAGCGCGTCGTCCGTGAGCGCATGAGCTCCCAGGACATCGACGAGATTACCCCGCAGTCGCTCATCAACATCCGCCCGATCGTGGCCTCCATCAAGGAGTTCTTCGGTTCCTCGCAGCTCTCGCAGTTCATGGACCAGGCGAACCCTCTGACCGGTCTGACCCACAAGCGCCGTCTGTCCGCACTCGGCCCTGGCGGTCTTGCCGGCCACAAGTCGGGCTCCAGCCGCCGCACCAACGTGCCGACGGCCGTCCGCGACGTTCACAACTCGCACTACAGCCGTATGTGCCCGATCGAGACCCCCGAAGGCCCCAACATCGGCCTGATCGGCTCGCTTGCCCTCTACGCCCGCGTCAACGAGTATGGCTTCATCGAGGCCCCGTTCCGCCGCGTCGAGAACGGCGTTGCCACCGACCAGATCGACTGGATGACCGCTGACGAGGAAGAGAAGCACGTTATCGCGCCGGCCAACACGCCGCTCGATCCCAAGACCAACGAGTTCATCACGACCGATGCCGAGGGCAAGATCGTCCGTCCGCATTCCGTGATCGCCCGTACCCGCGACTTCGACGGCTCCTTCGGCGCTCCCGCCGACGTGCCTGTCGAGGACGTCGACTACATGGACGTCTCGCCGCGCCAGATGCTCTCCGTCGCAGCCACGCTGATCCCGTTCCTCGAGCACGACGACGCTAAGCGTACGCTCATGGGCGCCAACATGCAGCGTCAGGCCGTGCCGCTGGTTCACCCCGCCGCTCCCTATGTCGGTACCGGCATGGAGCGTCGCGCCGCCCTGGACTCTGGCGAGGTCACCCTGGCCAAGAACGCCGGCGAGGTCATCTTTGCCGACGCCTCCAAGATTATCGTCAAGCATGCCGGCGGCATGGACGAGTATCACCTGGCCAAGTACCAGCGCTCCAACCAGTCCACCTGCATCAACCACCGCCCGCTCGTGCGCGTCGGCGACACCGTTGAGCAGGGTGAGCCTCTGGCCGACGGTCCTTCGACCGATCACGGCGAGCTCGCACTGGGCCAGAACCTCACCGTGGCCTACATGCCGTGGGAAGGCTTCAACTACGAGGACGGTATCGTCGTGTCCGAGCGCCTGGTGGCCGAGGACCTGCTGACGACCATCAACATCACCCGTCACGAGATCGACGCCCGCGATACCAAGCTCGGCCCCGAGGAGATCACTCGCGAGATCCCGAACCTCTCCGAGGACATGCTTGCCAACCTCGACGAGGACGGCATCATCCGCATCGGCGCTGAGGTCGGCCCTGGCGACATCCTGGTCGGCAAGGTTACCCCTAAGGGCGAGAGCGCTCTGACTGCCGAGGAGCGCCTGCTGCGCGCCATCTTCGGTGCCAAGGCTCACGACGTTCGCGACACTTCCCTTAAGATGCCTCACGGCGCTTACGGCCGCGTCATCGACGTCGTCCGCTTTAGCCGCGAGAACGGCGACGACCTGGCCCCCGGCGTCAACGAGCAGGTGCGCGTCTACGTCGCCCAGCGTCGTAAGATCCAGCAGGGCGATAAGATTGCCGGCCGCCACGGCAACAAGGGTGTTATCTGTAACGTTCTGCCGGTCGAGGACATGCCCTACATGGCTGACGGTACCCCGATCGACGTTATCCTCAACCCGCTGGGCGTTCCTTCGCGTATGAACGTCGGCCAGCTGCTCGAGTGCCACCTTGGCTGGGCTGCTGCCTGCGGTTGGGATACCGAGGATGCCGATTCCGACAAGTACGTCCCCGGTCCGTTCTTTACCGCGACGCCCGTCTTCGACGGCGCCAAGGAGGACGAGATCGCCGAGGTCATCCGTCGTGCCAACAAGAATATGCTCAACAAGGCCACCGCTGCCTTTGGCGATCACATGCGCCCCGAGTTTGTCACCCAGCTTGACGAGCGCGGAAAGACCCGCCTGTTTGACGGCCGCACCGGCGAGGAGTTCCGCGAGCCCATTACCGTGGGCACGTCCTACATCCTCAAGCTTGGTCACATGGTCGACGACAAGATCCACGCCCGTTCGACTGGCCCTTACAGCCTGGTTACTCAGCAGCCGCTGGGTGGCAAGGCCCAGTTCGGCGGCCAGCGCTTCGGCGAGATGGAAGTTTGGGCACTGTACGCATACGGTGCTTCCAACGTCCTGCAGGAGATCCTGACCGTCAAGTCCGACGATACCGTGGGCCGCGTCAAGACCTACGAGTCCATCGTCAAGGGCGAGAACGTCCCGGTTCCGGGTATCCCCGAGTCCTTCAAGGTTCTCGTCAAGGAGATCCGTTCCCTCGCACTGGATATCGAGCCCATGCACGATGCCGACGAGGACGCCTCCGCCCCCGTGACCGCCGAGGAGACCTCTGCCCTCGATGACCTGGCTGCGCTCGCCGGCGTTGACCCCGACGTCGAGGCCCAGGATGCCGAGACCGCCGAGGCACCCGAGGCTGTCGCCGCCACGACCACTGATAAGGAGTAGTTGACTGTGGCAGATTTCGAAGCTACTGAATTTGACTCGGTAAAGATCTCCCTTGCCTCCGCCGACCAGATCCGTTCCTGGTCGCACGGTGAGGTCAAGAAGCCGGAGACCATCAATTACCGTACCCTCAAGCCCGAGAAGGACGGCCTGTTCTGCGAGAAGATCTTCGGTCCCGCCAAGGACTGGGAGTGCTCCTGCGGCAAGTACAAGGGCATCCGCTTTAAGGGCATCGTCTGCGAGCGCTGCGGCGTCGAGGTCACCTCGGCCAAGGTGCGTCGCGACCGCATGGGCCATATCGAGCTCGCCGCTCCCGTGTCCCACATCTGGTACTTCAAGAGCCCCACGAGCTTCCCGATGAGCCGTATGCTCGACATCAAGTCCAAGGACCTCGAGAAGGTTCTGTACTTTGCCAGCTACATCATCACCGAGGTCGACTACGAGGCTCGCGAGGCCGACGCTGACGACCTGAGCGAGGAGCTCGCCGCCGATCTGGAAGAGATCGATGCCGAGTGCGCCCGCCAGATCGAGTCCCTCAAGGAGCAGGGCAACCCCGAGAACTTTGACGAGTTCTCCGACGAGGAGCCGCTGACCCCCGAGGAGATCGCCTCCGGCATCGTCGACATCGAGGAAGAGTGCAAGGACGAGAAGCAGCTCCGCACGGACGCCTTCAACGCCTTCATGAAGCTCACCGAGCGCGACCTCATCTCCGATGAGCCGCTGTTCCGCGAGATGACCCGTTACTACTCCATGTACTTCAAGGGTGGCATGGGTGCCGAGGCCGTCCGCGACCTGCTCGCTGCCATCGACCTCCCCTCCGAGGCCGAGAAGCTCAAGGCCATCATCGCCGACGAGGACTCTCAGAAGCAGAAGCGCGAGAAGGCCGTTAAGCGCCTCGAGGTCGTTGACGCCTTCCTGAAGGGCGGCAACAGCCCCGCGAACATGATTCTGGATGTCATCCCGGTCATTCCGCCCGATCTGCGCCCGATGGTCCAGCTCGACGGCGGCCGCTTTGCCGCGTCCGACCTCAACGACCTGTATCGTCGCGTGATCAACCGTAACAACCGACTCAAGCGCCTGCTCGACCTGGACGCCCCTGCGATCATCGTGAACAACGAGAAGCGCATGCTCCAGGAGTCCGTGGACGCCCTGTTCGACAACGGCCGCCGTGGGCGCCCGGTCTCTGGCCGTGGTGGTCGCCCGCTCAAGTCGCTCGCCGAGGCCCTCAAGGGCAAGCAGGGTCGTTTCCGCCAGAACCTGCTGGGCAAGCGTGTCGACTACTCTGGCCGTTCGGTTATCGTTACCGACCCCAAGCTGCTGCTGCACCAGTGCGGTCTGCCCAAGACCATGGCGCTGGAGCTCTTCAAGCCCTTCGTCATGAAGCGCCTGGTCGAGCTTGGCAAGGTCGAGAACATCAAGGGCGCCAAGCGCGCTATCGACCGCGGTGCCACCTTTGTGTGGGACATCCTCGAAGAGGTCATCGACGGCCGTGTCGTGCTGCTCAACCGTGCACCGACCCTGCACCGTCTGTCCATCCAGGCCTTTGAGCCGGTGCTGGTCGAGGGCAAGGCTATCCACCTGCACCCGCTGGTCTGCGCGCCCTTCAACGCCGACTTCGACGGCGACCAGATGTCTGTCCACGTGCCGCTGTCCAGCCAGGCTCAGGCCGAGGCCCGCGTGCTCATGCTCTCTGCGAACAACCTGCGCTCGCCGGCGTCTGGCAAGCCGGTCAACATCCCCTCGCAGGACATGATCATTGGTGTGTACTACCTGACCCAGGTCCGCGACGGTCTGCCGGGCGAGAACCACGTGTTCTCGAGCTTCGACGACGCGCTGCACGCCTATGACTGCCGCTCCGAGGTCGACATGCAGGCCAAGATTCAGGTCCGCGTGTCCGCCGAGAACGCCAACGTCATCAACGAGGACGGCACCCGTATCTTCCGCGTCAAGAACGGCAAGAACGAGTTCGTCGACTACGATGTCACCGGTAACAAGACCGCACGCTTCGAGACTTCTATCGGCCGCATCATCTTCAACCGCCAGTGCCTGCCCGAAGACTACGAGTTCATGAACTACAAGATGGTCAAGGGCGATGTGGCCAAGCTGGTTGCCGACTGCTGCGATCGTTACCCCGAGGCCAAGGTCGGCCCGATCCTCGACTCTATCAAGTACTCCGGCTTCCACTACGCTACCCGCGCCGGCCTCACCATCTCGGTGTGGGACGCTCTCATCCCTGCCGAGAAGCAGGAGCTGCTCGACCGCGCCCAGGCCAACGTCGACCAGATCAACGAGTACTTCGAGGAGGGCTTCATCAACGAGACGGAGCGCCACATCGAAGTCGTTAACGAGTGGACCGCTTGTACCGACAAGGTCGCAGCGCTCATGCTCGACATGTTCGACGAGGAGAACCCGCTGTACATGATGGCCGACTCCGGCGCCCGTGGTTCTAAGACCCAGCTGCGTCAGCTCGGCGGCATGCGTGGCCTGATGGCAGATATGTCCGGCGAGACGATCGACCTTCCCATTAAGGCGAACTTCCGCGAAGGCCTGCTGCCGCTCGAGTACTTCATTTCGACCTACGGCGCCCGTAAGGGCCTGGTCGATACCGCATCCCACACCTCGGACTCTGGCTACCTGACCCGTCGTCTGGTCGACGTGGCCCAGGACGTCATCGTCCGCGAGGAGGACTGCGGTACGCACGAGGGCGTCACCTACAACCTCATCATCCCCGGCACCACCGACCTCAACACCGATCTTGTCGGCCGTTGCTTCATTGAGGACGTCGTGGCTCCCGATGGCACCGTGCTCTTTGAGCAGGACGGCTATATCGAGAAGGTCGCCGACATCCAGAAGATGGTCGATGCGGGCCTTAAGAAGGTCAAGCTTCGCGCGCTGCTCACCTGCCGCTCCAAGTACGGCGTGTGCCAGAAGTGCTACGGCTGGGATCTTTCCACCCGTCGTCCGGTCGCCATCGGTACCGCAGTCGGCATTATTGCCGCCCAGTCCATCGGCGAGCCCGGTACGCAGCTTACGATGCGTACCATTCACTCCGGCGGCGTCGCTGGCGTCGACGATATTACGCAGGGTCTGCCTACGGTCAGCCGTATGTTCGATATCGTCGGCAACGTCAACGAGAAGATCCTGGGTCGCGAGGCCGAGCTGGCTCCGTACTCCGGCCACCTCTCGATTAAGCCCGAGAAGTCCGAGTACGTGCTGACGCTCACCGACTCCGAGGATCACACCCGTGTCCTCGACGAGCGTCGCGTCCCCGCTTCGGTGCGCTTTATGCCCGAGATCGAGGACGGCTGCGAGGTTCGCGCCGGCGACCAGATCACCAAGGGCTTCGTCAACTTCCGCAACCTGCGCAAGCTGACCGACATCGAGTCGACGATGCACACCTTCGTCGAGAGCGTCAAGGACGTCTACACCAGCCAGGGCGTCGACCTGAACGACAAGCACATCGAGGTGCTCGCACGTCAGATGCTGCGTCGCGTTCAGATCACCAACCCCGGCGACTCCAAGTACCTGCTTGGTCAGTACGTCGACCGCTACGAGTTCGCCGACGAGGTCGAGCGCGTTGCCCGTCTGGGCGGTCAGGCTCCCGTGGCTGAGCCCGTCATCTTGGGTACGCTCAAGGTTGCGTCCAACATCGACTCCTGGCTGTCGAGCGCTTCGTTCATCCGTACCGCCGGCGTCCTTACCGAGGCTGCTATTGAGGGCAAGGTCGACCACCTGCTCGACCTTAAGTCCAACGTCATCGTCGGTAAGAAGATCCCGGCTGGTACCGGCCTCAAGCCGTACGCTAACGCCAAGCTGACGTATCGCACGGCCGACGGCTACGTGGACATCGATGGTCCGGCTTCGCCCAACGCCAAGTCACTGCCCGAGTGGGCTCCCGTGGAGCTCAAGGACCTGGACGAGCGGCTCCCACAGCAGCTCGACTGGGCCGGCTACGACGAGTTTGGCGGTGCCGACGGTTCGTTCACCCGCAACGGCCACACCATCTCCGCCGAGAAGGCTCGCCTGTACCTGTTCGACGACCTGGGCGTGTCGCAGCGCTGGACCAACAAGTTCAGCGAGGTCGGCATCGAGACGGTCGGCGACCTGGTTGGCAAGTCCGAGGAGGATCTGCTGCGCATCGATGGCATCGGTGCCAAGGCGATCGAGGAGCTCCGCGACGGCCTCGAGGCCCACGACCTGCTCTACATCCTCGAGAACAACGACGACGTTGCCGACGAGGAAGACCTCTCGCAGCTGCTGCAGATGGTCTTTAGCCCCGACGGTCCGGACGACATCCTGCTGGGCACCTCCGCTCCGACGCATCACGCCGATGCCGACGAGGAGCTCCTGGGCGCCCCGATCGACGACAAGAAGGCTTCCGCCAACGGTGCCATCAACGAGGACATGGCTTCCCTCGACGAGCTGCTCAACCAGCTCGTGGACACCGACGACGCCGAAGAGGCCAAGGACAACGACGGGGAGTAATTTCCCAGTACGTTAACCGCCCTTCCAAAGACCCGCTCCCCAACAGGGAAGCGGGTCTTTTTTGTTGAGGAACGTTGCCCTGACGAGCACGTAGGATTTCCGGTCCGGGCGGCCCCCGGGGTTAAGTTTGTCGCGAGTTCCGCACGAGCCGGAGGCTACTTAATGTGGCCTCCGTGCGAGCCAGGACTGTAGAGCAGCAAACTTAACCCCAGGGCCGCCCGGACCGGAAATCCGCCCTCGCGCACAGGAGGGGATTCCTTTTGTGTAGGCTTTGCGGAAATGTGGCTATTTTAGGATACGCCCGGCGGCGTGGTCTGTTGACGACACAGCTAACGGCACGTATCCTATCGAACTGCGTGTTTCGTAGGGGGATGCTGACCCCTCGATTCAAGCCGTTGCACTTTACAGAAAGCTGGAATCATTCGAGAAGGAGTACGCTTTGCCTACTATTAACCAGCTGGTTCGCCAGGGCCGTCGTTCCGCGCCCAAGAAGTCCAAGAACGCTGCTCTGCAGCACAACTCCCAGAAGCGCGGCGTGTGCACCCGCGTCTTCACCACGAGCCCCAAGAAGCCGAACTCGGCTCTTCGTAAGGTTGCCCGTGTTCGCCTCGTCAACGGCATCGAAGTTACTGCTTACATTCCGGGTGAGGGCCACAACCTGCAGGAGCACTCCATCGTGCTCGTCCGCGGCGGTCGTGTTCGTGACCTCCCTGGTGTCCGTTATCACGTCATCCGTGGCGCCTACGATGCTGCTCCGGTCCAGAACCGTATGCAGGCCCGTTCCAAGTACGGTGCTAAGCGCCCCAAGGCCAAATAAGCCAGATAACGTTTTGATACTTTCGCCGTGTGCCGCCTAAGCGCCGCACGGTAGACACTTAAGGAGATTTCACATGCCGCGTCGTGCAGCAGCTAATCGTCGTGAGGTTCAGCCTGACGCCGTTTACAACAACCGCCTGGTGACTCAGCTCATCAACAAGGTCCTTCTTGACGGCAAGAAGGCCACCGCTGAGCGCATCGTTTACACCGCTTTCGAGATCGTTGCCGAGAAGTCCGAGGGTGGCGACGCTCTCGCTACCTTCAAGAAGGCTATGGACAACGTCAAGCCCACGCTCGAGGTTAAGCCCAAGCGTGTCGGTGGCGCTACCTATCAGGTCCCGATGGAGGTCAACTCCCGTCGTTCCACCGCTCTGGGCATCCGCTGGATCGTCAACTTCTCCCGCGCTCGCAAGGAGAAGACCATGGCTGAGCGTCTCGCAAACGAGATTCTGGACGCTTCCAACGGCCTGGGCGCTTCCGTCAAGAAGCGTGAGGACGTCTTCAAGATGGCCGAGGCCAACCGCGCGTTCTCTCACTATCGTTGGTAAGTTAAGGTAAGGAACTAACATGGCTAAGGCTAAGCACAAGCTTTCCGATACCCGTAACATCGGCATCATGGCCCACATCGATGCCGGTAAGACCACCACGACCGAGCGTATTCTTTACTACACCGGTAAGACCCACAAGATCGGTGAGGTCCATGAGGGCGCTGCCACCATGGACTGGATGGTTCAGGAGCAGGAGCGCGGCGTAACCATTACCTCCGCTGCTACCACGTGCTTCTGGAACAAGGACGGTAAGGACTACCGCATCCAGATCATCGACACCCCGGGCCACGTTGACTTCACCGCCGAGGTCGAGCGCTGCCTGCGCGTCCTCGATGGCGCTGTCGCCGTCTTCGACGCCGTTGCCGGCGTCCAGCCCCAGTCTGAGACCGTTTGGCGTCAGGCTTCTACCTTCAACGTTCCCCGCATCGCCTTCATCAACAAGTATGACCGCGTGGGCGCTGACTTCTTCAACGCTATCGAGACCATGAAGGATCGTCTCGACGCCAACGCCGTGGCCGCTCAGGTCCCGATGGGCGCCGAGGACAACTTCTGGGGCGTCATCGACCTGGTCACCATGACTGCATGGGACTTCAAGGCCGACGAGAAGGGCATGACCTACCCCGAGCCGATGGACGAGATCCCGGCTGAGTTCGCCGACATCGCTGCCACCAAGCGCGAGGAGCTCCTCGACGCCGCTGCCAGCTTTGACGACGAGCTTATGGAGAAGATCCTCATGGAGGAGGACTTCACCGTCGAGGAGCTCAAGGCTGCTCTGCGCAAGGGCGTTCTGGCCAACGAGCTCAACCTCGTCTTTGTGGGCTCCGCCTACAAGAACAAGGGCGTTCAGGAGCTGCTCGACGCTGTCGTCGACTACCTGCCCAGCCCCCTCGACGTTGAGGCCGTCACCGGTACCGATCCGGAAACCGGCGAGGAGATCGTGCGTCATCCCTCCTTCGACGAGCCCTTCTCCGGCCTGGTCTTCAAGATCATGACCGACCCGTTCGTCGGTAAGCTCACCTACGTCCGCGTTTATTCCGGTCGCGCCGAGTCCGGCTCCTACGTGGTCAACGCCTCCAACGGTCAGCGCGAGCGCCTCGGCCGCATCCTCGAGATGAACGCCGCCGAGCGTATCGACCGTGACGACGCTTGCGCCGGTGACATCGTCGCCTGCGTTGGCTTCAAGAACTCCACCACCGGTGACACCCTGTGCGCCGAGGGCAAGGAGATCGTCCTCGAGAAGATCGAGTTCGCTAAGCCCGTTATCGACGTTGCCATCGAGCCCAAGACCAAGGCCGAGCAGGACAAGATGTCCCTGGCTCTGACCAAGCTCGCCGAGGAGGACCCGACCTTCACGGTGTCCACCAACCACGAGACCGGCCAGACCATCATCGCCGGCATGGGCGAGCTGCACCTCGAGATCATCGTTGACCGTCTGCTCCGTGAGTTCAAGGTTGACGCTAACGTCGGTAAGCCCCAGGTTGCCTACCGCGAGACCGCTGGTCACGATGTCGAGAGGGCTGAGGGCAAGTTCGTCCGTCAGTCCGGCGGTCGCGGTCAGTACGGCCACGCCGTCATCAAGCTCGAGAAGATGGAGGAGGGCTTCGGCTACGAGTTCGTCAACGCTATCGTCGGCGGCGTCGTGCCCAAGGAGTACATCCCGTCCATCGACAAGGGCATCCAGGAGGCCCTGAACACCGGTGTTATCGCCGGCTTCCCGGTCCTCGACGTTAAGGTCACCCTGTTCGACGGTTCTTACCACGAGGTCGACTCCTCCGAGGCCGCCTTCAAGATCGCCGGTTCCATGGCTATCAAGGACGCCCTCAAGAAGTCCGATCCGCAGCTGCTCGAGCCGATCATGGCTGTCGAGGTCGAGACCCCCGAGCAGTACATGGGCGACGTTATGGGCAACCTCTCCGGTCGCCGCGGCAAGATCGAGGGCATGGAGGATCGCAAGAACACCAAGCTCATCCGTGCCAAGGTGCCGCTGGGCGAGATGTTCGGTTACGCTACCGACCTTCGCTCCCAGACCCAGGGCCGTGCATCCTACACGATGCAGTTCGACTCTTATGAGCCTGCGCCCAAGTCCATCGTGGACGAGGTCATGAGCAAGAACGCCTAAGTTCGAGCTCCCTGTTACGTAATCCGCGAGAACATCTCTCGCACTCTTTGGAGGTTTAAGTTGGCTACCCAGAAGATCCGCATTCGCCTCAAGGGCTATGATCACGAGGTCGTCGATCAGTCCGCGAAGCTCATCGTCGAGACCGCTCAGAAGACCGGCGCTCGCGTTTCCGGTCCTGTCCCCCTGCCCACCGAGCGCAACCTGTACACGGTTCTCCGCTCGCCGCACAAGGACAAGGACTCCCGTGAGCAGTTCGAGATGCGCACCCACAAGCGCCTCATCGACATCCTCGACCCCACCTCGGGCACCGTTGATTCGCTCATGCGTCTCGACCTCCCCGCTGGCGTCGACATCGACATCAAGCTCTAAGCTTTTTGCTCGATAGTGCGATTTGTAAGGCCGCAGCCCTAAGGGTTGCGGCCTTTTTTGTATCGATGGGGTAAAGGGTCTACACTACTGAGCTATTCGACAAACGAGTGTATGAGTAAAACTGTTGGGGGCAGATATAGATGGTCGAGTGGATCGTTCGTCGTGCGCAGGGCGACCGTGCGCGCGTGGGCACGTTGGCGGGCGTGGTGTGTATTCTCGCCAATGTGGCGCTATGCGCTGCGAAGGGTGCAATTGGCGTGCTGTCGGGATCGGTTTCGATTGTGGCGGACGCCATGAACAACCTGTCTGACGCCAGCTCAAACATCGTGAGCGTGCTTGGCTTTAAGCTGGCGGGCAAGCCGGCAGACCCCGAGCACCCTTACGGCCATGGCCGCTACGAGTATCTCTCGGGTCTGGTCGTGGCGGCGCTCGTGCTGCTTATCGGCCTCGAACTGGTGAAGTCCTCGTTTGAGCGTATCGTCCACCCCGAACCCGTCGAGTTCTCGCTTGCCCTGGTGGCAGTCTTGGCGCTTTCGATGGTTGTTAAACTGTGGATGGCGGCCCTCAACCAAAAGCTCGGTGACCGTATTGAGTCTGAGACGCTGCATGCGACCGCGCAGGATTCCAAGAACGATGTCCTTGCCACAGGCGCCGTGTTAGCGTGCGCAATTGTTTCGCAGGTGACGCATATCAATCTTGATGCTTGGGTCGGCCTTGCCGTTGGCGCCTATATTGGCTGGAGCGGTTTTGAGCTCATCCAGGATACGGTGAGCCCGCTTTTGGGTCAGGCGCCCGATCCCAAGCTGGTCGAACATATTCGCGGCAAGATCTTGAGCTACCCTGGCGTTTTGGGCGTTCATGACCTAATGGTTCACGACTACGGTCCGGGCAGGAAGTTCGCAAGCGCTCACGCCGAGATGGCGGCCGAGGCCAGCCCGCTGGAAAGTCATGACACGCTCGATAACATTGAACAGGCATTTAGGGACGAAGACGACATGATTGTCACGCTTCACTACGATCCCATCGTGACCGATGACCCCAAGGTGGCGAGCATGCGCTTGCGCATTCACGCCATGGCCCAACAGATCGATAGCCGCCTTTCGATTCATGACCTGCGCTGTGTGCCGGGTCCTACGCACACCAACGTGATCTTTGACTGCGTGCGTCCCTCGGATTTGGGCATGGGGGCCGATGAGCTCAAGCACGCGTTGGTCCAGAGGGTCGAATCGGAATTTCCCAAGTCGATTGCCAAGATTACGATCGACGATGACTACGTAGGGCATACCCACGAGTAGGTCTGCGCCGGCAAAGCACGTTATGCAGAAGGGGAGAATATGAAGAGGCTGTATCTGCTCCGCCACGGCCAGACGGAATTCAACGTAAAAAAGCTCGTCCAGGGTCGCTGTGATTCACCGCTTACCGATTTGGGCCGTCAACAGGCCCAAGCGGCAGCCGAATGGCTCAAAGCCCACGGCGTCGTCCCCGACAAAGTTGTCTCATCGCCTTTAGGCCGAGCCATGGACACGGCAAGTATCGTCGCATGCGAGATCCTCGGTCCGGATGCTACTGTCGAGCCCTGCGAAGGCATCATCGAGCGCGGCTATGGGACCTTCGAGGAAGGCCCGCACGACGCATTGCCTACCGACGTTTGGGATCCGGGCGAGGATTTGGTCCCCTTCGGAGGAGAAGGAAGCCGCGCGCTGCAAGAACGCATGGTAGACACCCTCACCAATCTCATGGGCGCCGAGGGCATCGAAACCCTCCTAGCAGTAAGCCACGGCAGCGCCAGCCGCCAATTCATCAAGGCTGCAGCCCCAGAGGGTTTCGAGCTCCCAACAAAACTCCCCAACTGCGCCATCATGATCTTCGATTTCGACGATGCGCGAGAAGAGGACGATACGCCCCAATGCAAGTTCACCTTGCAGCAAATTGTGGATCCCCAACAAAGTCATTAGCTGAGCGAGCAGAGTTAAGCAGACATCAACGTGTCGTTCCCAGTGTGCGGCGGAGGGGGCGGGCCTGAGACATATTAAGGTTGTCGCGAGTTCCGCACGAACAGGAGAGCACTTAATGTGCTCTCCGTCGTGAGCAGGACTCAACCTTAATATGTCTCAGGCACGCCCCCTCCGCCGCACACTGGGAACATGCCACGCACTTTACCTGCGTAAACAATGTGAGTGAAATATGAATCTCGATGGATACGCCCGCAGCCGTGTATACTAAACAGCTGTGTGAAACCAGGGGAGTATTCTGGCTGGACAAAATGCCTGCTTAATAGGGTTGTCAGGTAGTTCGGACGCAATACAAGGCTGGGGAGCACGTCGTGTAAGTAGTGGTCCTCTAGGGGCGTACGCTCGGTGGTGTACGCATTGTCCCAAGACCACGCGAGAGTTGGGATCATATCTTGATCAGCATGATTCTCGGCCGCAAGATTGGCATGACCCAGGTTTGGGACGAGAACGACAACGTCGTTCCCGTCACGGTCATCCAGGCTGGCCCCTGCGCTGTCTCGCAGGTTAAAACTCAGGCAACCGACGGCTATGACGCCGTCCAGATCGGTTTCGGCGACATCAAGGCCAAGAACGTGAACAAGCCCATGGCTGGTCACTTCGCCAAGGCCGGCGTCGAGCCTGTCCGCTTCCTTCGTGAGGTCCGCGTCGAGAACGGCGAGGAGCACAAGGTCGGCGAGGTCGTCACCGTCGCTGATTTCGCTGATGTCGAGAAGGTCGACGTCATCGGTACCTCCAAGGGTAAGGGCTTCCAGGGTCGCATCAAGCGCTGGGGTCAGCGCCGCGGTCCTATGACGCATGGTTCTCACTTCCAGCGTCACCCCGGTTCTATCGGTCAGTGCGCCTATCCTGCGCGCGTCCTCAAGGGCGTCAAGATGGCCGGCCACATGGGTAACGAGCGCGTTACCGTCAAGAACCTTTCCGTTGTCCGCATCGATGCCGAGCAGAACCTCATCTTGGTCAAGGGCGCTGTCCCGGGTGCCAAGAATGGTCTCGTCGCCATCCGTATGGCCTAAGGGCCCAGCCCATTTAGCCCAGCGTCATACCAAGGAGAACACTTAAATGGCAAAGTTTGAAGTAAAGAACAGCGAGGGCAAGAAGGTCGCCGAGGCCGAGCTCGCCGCTGAGGTGTACGGCATCGAGCCGAACATCCACGTTATGCACCACATCGTCAAGTGCCAGATGGCCTCTTGGCGTCAGGGCACCCAGTCCGCTAAGGGCCGCTCTGAGGTTTCCGGTGGCGGCAAGAAGCCTTGGCGTCAGAAGGGCACCGGTCGTGCCCGCCAGGGTTCCATCCGTGCTGCCCAGTGGCGTCACGGTGGCGTTGTCTTCGCCCCCAAGCCCCGTTCCTACGCTAAGCGTATGAACAACAAGGAGGTCAAGCTGGCTATGCGCTCTGCGCTGTCCGCCAAGCTGGCCGATGGCGAGCTCGTGCTCGTCGACGACTACGGCTTCGAGAAGCCTTCCACCAAGGCTGCCGTTGCCATGCTCAAGGCTCTTGGCCTTGAGGGCAAGCGTCTGACCATCATCGTTCGCGATGAGGACGTCAACGCCTACCTGTCGTTCCGCAACATTCCCAAGACGTTCATCATCACTGCCGACGAGGCCAACACCTATGATCTCGTCAACAACAACGCTGTGCTGATGCCCGCCGACATCGCCGCTCACTTCGGGGAGGTGCTTGCATAAATGACCGCCCACGAGATCATCATCCGTCCGATCGTGTCCGAGCGTTCCTTCTCCGGCATGGAGCAGAACAAGTACACGTTCGAGGTCGCCAAGGATGCTAACAAGTATCAGATCAAGGACGCTGTCGAGGAGATCTTCGGCGTCAAGGTCGTTCGCGTGAACACCCTGACGGTCAAGCCCAAGACCAAGCGCGTGCGCTATGTCGCCGGCAAGACCCGTTCTTGGAAGAAGGCCATCGTTACGCTGGCCGAGGGCGACACCATCGAGGTCTTTGGCAACCAGGCCTAAGACTCGCTGCTGTTGAGTGAGCTCATGCCTCCCAAATAGGGGAGGCGAGAGCTCAAGGTTTTGGGCGTATAAAATGGACACGCCCGGAACCGTGTATACGTCCGGTGTCATCGCACCCGAGGCAGAACCTCGAATCCCTGTCTGCGATGGCTAACGGATACCTATTGAAAGGGATTGTAATGGCTGTAAAGCACCTTAAGCCGACCTCCGCTGGTAGGCGTTGGCAGACGATCTCCGACTTCTCCGAGATCACCTGCACCAAGCCCGAGAAGTCTCTTCTCGAGCCCCTGCCCAAGAAGGCCGGTCGTAACAACAACGGCCGCATCACCACCCGCCACCAGGGCGGCGGCGTGAAGCGTCGTTACCGCGTGATCGACTTCAAGCGCAACAAGGACGGCGTGCCCGCCAAGGTTGCCACGATCGAGTACGATCCGAACCGTTCCGCTCGCATCGCTCTGCTGCACTATGCTGACGGTGAGAAGCGCTACATCCTGGCCCCCAAGGGCCTCGAGGTCGGTCAGACCGTCATGTCCGGTTCTGACGCCGACATCAAGCCGGGCAACGCTCTGCCCCTCGCCGACATCCCCGTCGGTACGCTCATCCACGCCGTCGAGTTCCAGCCGGGCAAGGGCGCCGCTATCGCCCGTTCCGCCGGTAACTCCTGCCAGCTGATGGGTAAGGAGGGCAAGTACGCCATCGTCCGTATGCCTTCCTCCGAGATGCGCCGCATCCTCGTTACCTGCCGCGCCACCGTCGGTGAGGTCGGCAACGCTGATCACGCCAACATCGTCATCGGCAAGGCCGGCCGTAAGCGTCACATGAACGTGCGCCCGACCGTCCGCGGTACCGTTATGAACCCTGTCGACCACCCGCACGGCGGTGGCGAGGGCAAGAACCACACCTCTGGTCGTCCCTCTGTTACCCCCTGGGGTAAGCCGACGAAGGGCCTTCGTACGCGCAAGAAGAAGAAGGTCTCGAACCAGCACATCATTCGTCGCCGTAAGAAGTAATTTCGGATACCGAGTTTTAGGAGAAAGCACTTATGAGCAGAAGTCTCAAAAAGGGCCCGTTCGTGGAGACTCGCCTTCTCTCGCGTATCACCGCGATGAACGAGGCTGGCAAGAAGGACGTCGTGAAGACTTGGTCCCGCGCGTCCACCATCTTCCCCGAGATGGTTGGTCACACCATCGCCGTCCACGACGGCCGCAAGCATGTGCCCGTGTATGTTACCGAGTCCATGGTTGGTCACAAGCTCGGCGAGTTCGCGCCGACTCGTACGTTCCGTGGCCACAAGGCCAAATAGGGGGTTAACCGTAAATGGCAACTAAGTCTATTGAAACTGAGGCCACCGAGGTTCGCGCCGTCGCTAAGTACGTGCGTGTTTCCCCCAGCAAGGCCCGCCTGGTGGTCGATCTGATCCGCCGCAAGCCTGTCGCTCAGGCCTTCGACATCCTCCACTTCTGCGACCGCGCCGTCGCCGTGGATGTCGAGAAGGTTCTCCGTTCCGCCGTTGCGAACGCCGAGAACAACAACGGTCTGCGTGCCGACAACCTGGTTGTCGCTGCTGCCTATGTTGACGAGGGTCCGACGCTTAAGCGCATCCGTCCCCGCGCCAAGGGTTCCGCTTCTCGCATTCTGAAGCGTACTTCCCACATCACCGTCGTCGTTGCTCCTCGAAAGGAGGCGTAAAGCTGTATGGGTCAGAAAGTCTACCCCACCGGCTTCCGTCTTGGCATCACCGAGAACTGGCGCTCCCGCTGGTTCGCAGAGAAGGATTACGCTAAGACCCTCGGTAACGATCTCGAGATCCGCAAGTACCTCGAGAAGCGTCTCTCCCGCGCAGCTGTCTCCCGCGTCGAGATCGAGCGCGCTGGCGACAAGGTGAAGGTCATCATCTTCACCGCTCGCCCCGGCGTTGTCATCGGTAAGAAGGGTGCCGAGATCGATACCCTCCGCACCGAGCTCGAGAAGGTCGCTGGCGTCTCCAAGGGCCAGCTCTCCGTCGACGTTGTCGAGATCAAGCGCCCCGAGCTCGACGCCAACCTCGTTGCTCAGTCTATCGCTGAGCAGCTCGAGGGCCGCGTTGCCTTCCGTCGCGCCATGCGCAAGGCTGTCCAGTCCGCCCGCAAGGCCGGCGCCAAGGGCATCCGTATCCAGTGCTCCGGTCGTCTCGGCGGTGCCGAGATGGGCCGTCGTGAGTGGTACCGTGAGGGTCGCGTGCCTCTGCACACCCTCCGTGCCAAGATCGACTACGGCACGGCTGTCGCCAGCACCACCATGGGTGCCTGCGGCGTGAAGGTCTGGATCTACCTGGGCGAGAAGCTCCCGGGCCAGCCTGTTCCCAACCCTGCACTCGAGGGCTCTTCCCGTCCTCGTCGTCGTAACTCCGAGAGGAGGGGTCAGTAGTGCTTGCCCCTAAGCGTATTCTTCACCGCAAGGTGCAGCGTGGCTCCATGAAGGGCCAGGCCAAGGGTAATACCGAGCTGCATTTCGGCGAGTTTGGTATCCAGGCTCTCGAGGCCCATTGGATCACCAACCGTCAGATCGAGGCCGCTCGTATTGCCATGACCCGCTACATGAAGCGTGGCGGTCGTGTCTACATCACGATCTTCCCCGATAAGCCCATCACTAAGAAGCCTGCCGAGACTCGCATGGGTTCTGGTAAGGGTAACCCCGAGGAGTGGGTGGCCGTCGTCAAGCCCGGCCGCATCATGTTCGAGGTCAAGGGCGTGCCCGAGGAGGTCGCTCGCGAGGCTCTGCGTCTGGCGCAGCACAAGCTCCCCATCAAGACCAAGATCGTCGCTAAGCCTGCCGCTACAGAGACGGCCGAGGAGGAGAACTAATGAAGCCCGCAGAGATTCGTGAGCTCTCGGACGCTCAGCTCGTTGAGAAGCTGAAGGAAATGCGCGCCGAGCTCTTTAACCTTCGTTTCCAGATGGCCACCAGCCAGCTGGACAACACCGCTCGCGTCAACACCGTGAAGAAGGACATCGCTCGCGTCCTCACGGAGCAGCGCGCCCGCGAGATCGCAGCGGAGAAGTCCGCTGTCGCCGAGTAGGACCTAAGGAGAGAATATGACTGATTCGCGTAACTCGCGTAAGGTCCGTACGGGTGTCGTTACCTCCGTCTCCGGTGCCAAGACCATCGTTGTCACCATCACCGAGCGCAAGCGTCACCCCAAGTACGGCAAGATGATGACCAGCTCCAAGAAGCTGCACGCTCACGACGAGGAGTGCACGGCTGGCGTGGGCGACACCGTCCGCGTTATGGAGACCCGTCCTATGTCCAAGATGAAGCGTTGGCGCCTCATCGAGGTCGTCGAGCGCGCTAAATAAGCAGTCGCTCTTACGACTTGTACGTTTCCGAAGATGTGCGTATGCCTGGCTTGCATACCACGGGCCGCATAAAGGCTGCGCACCTCTCTTCGGTTCTTAGTTCGGAGGAACATCTACCATGATTCAGATGCAAACCATGCTGAACGTCGCCGACAACTCCGGCGCTCGCAAGATTCGCTGCATCAAGGTGCTTGGCGGTTCCAAGCGTCGTTATGCAGGCATCGGCGATGTGTTCATCGGTGCTGTCCAGGAGGCTACCCCTGGCGCCAACGTCAAGAAGAAGGACGTTGTCCGTTGCGTCGTCGTTCGCACCGTTAAGGAGATCCGCCGCAAGGATGGCTCCTACATTCGCTTTGATGATAACGCCTGCGTTGTCATCAACAACGATGGTTCGCCCGTCGGCACCCGTATCTTCGGGCCCGTCGCTCGCGAGCTTCGTGACAAGAAGTACATGAAGATCGTCTCGCTCGCTCCCGAGACCCTGTAGTTAGGGGAGATATATGTATATCAAGAAGGGCGATAAGGTCCAGGTTCTCTCTGGTAAGGATCGCGGCAAGCAGGGCGTTGTCCTGCGTGCTCTCCCCGCCGAGAACAAGGTCGTTGTCGAGGGCGTTTCGGTCGTCAAGAAGGCCGTCAAGCCCAACGCTGCCAACCAGCAGGGCGGCATCGTTTCGCAGGAGGCTCCCATCGATGCCTCCAACGTCAATCTCGTTTGCCCCGAGTGCGGTAAGGTTACCCGCGTCGGTCACGAGAAGGACGGCAAGAACAAGCTGCGTGTCTGCAAGAAGTGCGGCCACAAGTTCTAAGCTGCCCGCAACATCTAAGTTGCTAGCAAAGGCCCGGATGCCACGGCACCCGGGCCTTTTTCTATCCCTACTCATTGGGGACAGACATAAATGAGTGGCTACTCATTGGGGACAGACATAAATGACTAGTCGTTGGGGACGTTCTTAAACGGCTAGTTGATGGGGACAGTCTTGCCACGAAAGCGTCGTACGGGAAACGCCCCCAGGTTTCGGCAGCCTGGGACAGTCCCTATGTGCCGGCAGTTAGGGATGGTCTTTTGATGTCTGATGCCCCTAGGGGGCAGAGTAAGACAGCCTGCTTTGCCTTTAGGGGTTTTGGTGTTCCAACTTTTTATGCATCATAACGATCGATGCATGCGTATTTACGCACAGAGTCTTGCGCGATAATGCGCATAGCCGCGCAAATATCTGCTAATTATGGTTTAATAATAACCGATAAACAAATAAACACGCAAATACAAGCAAATACGCGCAAGTTTGTGCGAATATAAGGCTGTTGGAAATGAAGAACTTCCGGTGACTCAGGAGGCACATGATGACAGATTCCAAACAGGCTCCGCTCGACGCCGAAGCAGCCGCTAAGGCGGCGTTTGCCTCGGTCCAGGATCAGCCGTTCCCTAACGACATCTTTACGGCTCCCGAGCTTCGCTGGGCTGTGATCGGCTGCGGCGTTATCGCCAACCAGATGGCCCAGTCTCTCGCCCTTGCCGGCCGCAAGCTTGCGGGCGTCGCCAACCGTACGCTCTCCAAGGCTCAGGCTTTTGCCGAGCAGTATGGCGTCGAGAAGGTGTACGAGACGGTTGAGGACCTCTACGCCGATCCCGACATCGACGCCGTTTATATCACCACGCCGCATAACACGCATATCACCTACCTGCGCGCCGCTCTGGCAGCAGGCAAGCACGTGCTTTGCGAAAAGGCCATCACCCTCAACTCCGCCGAGCTCGACGAAGCGCGTGCCATTGCCGACGAGCATAACGTGGTCCTTATGGACGCCACCACGGTGCTCCACATGCCCTTGTATCGGGAGCTGCGTCGCCGCATGGATGCCGGCGAGTTTGGCCGCATGAACCTCGCTCAGCTCAACTTTGGCAGCTACAAGGACTACGGCGACCTGACCAACCGGTTCTACAACCGTAGTCTCGCCGGCGGTGCCATGCTCGATATTGGCGTGTATGCCCTGTCCGTCATGCGCCTCTTTATGGCAAGCCAGCCTGTTGAGGTCGTTTCGCTCGGCAACACCTGTGAGACCGGCGTTGACGTTGCGGGCGGCATCGTCTGCCGTAATGCCGAGCAGCAGCTGGGCGTGGTGAGCCTTACACTTCACTCCAAGCAGCCCAAGCGCTCGGTCATCAGCTTTGACAAGTGCTATATCGAGGTCAACGAGTATCCGCGTGCCGATCACGCGACCATCGTGTGGACTGCGGACGGGCACCGTGAGGAGGTCCACACCGGCACCGAGGCATACGCTCTGTGCTACGAGATGGCCGACCTGGAGAAGGCCGTTGCCGGCGATGATTCGAAGCGCGAGCTTCTGGATTACGCTTCTGATGTCATGGAGCTTATGACCAAGCTCCGCGCCGACTGGGGAGTCGTGTACCCCGAGGAGGAGTAAGCGATGCTTGCGGAGGATAGGCTCAACGCGATCGTGTCGATGGTCCAGCAGGCTGGCTCGGTTACTGTGCAAGAGCTTGCCGATACCCTGGGCGTAACGGCGTCTACCATTCGGCGCGACCTGCAGACGCTCGATCGAGCACACCGTATCGCCAAGGTCCACGGCGGAGCGACAAGTCTTGAGCGCGCGCACGTGACGCGCGACCTAACGCTCAATGAGCGCAGCGACCTCCATAACGACGATAAGGAGCGTATCTGCGCCCGCGCCGCGGCGCTGGTGGAGCCCGAGAGCTTTGTATACATCGACTCGGGCTCGACGACGCTCAAGCTCATCGAGCATCTTCCACACCTTGAAGATGTCACCTATGTGACCGATTCCGTGCTCCATGCTCAGCACCTCGCTTTGCGCGGCATGCGCACCGTGGTGCTGGGCGGCGAGCTCAAGCCCGAGACCGAAGCGCTCGTCGGTCCCGATGCTCTGGCAACCCTAGACCGCTACAACTTTAACTGCGGCTTTTGGGGTTCTAACGGCATTGCCGCCGAGCAGGGCTTCACGGCGCCCGATATCGAGGAGGCACAAGTAAAGCGCATCTCGATGCGCCATACGGCCAAGCGCTTTGTAATCTCGGACGCCAGTAAATTTGGCATGGTGGCGCCCGTCAAGTTCGCGGATTTTCGCGACGCAACGATTATTACCGCGGGCGAGGTGCCCGCCAAGTATCGGGCAATGGACAACGTCATCACGGTCTAGCGACGGGACAAGGCCAAAACCATCACAAAGGCGCCTGTCCCCATTGTGGTGGTTAGTAACGAAAACCGAGTAGTTTTCTCAATAGAAAAGCGGCAACGTCCATCACAGGCGTTGCCGCTTTCGTTGTCCGCCGGTTTGTCTAAGTCTGTAACAACTGGACCGTTAAAAGTGGGCTAGATGTTACAGATTGAGATACTTCCGAACCGCGCCATCCCTTTGTCTCAATCTGTAACATCTGGGACCGATTTTGCCGAGTTATTGTTACAGATCGAGATTTTCCCTTGAGGGGGATTTGAATGTCTCGATCTGTAACAGATAGACCGGAAAATGGGTTCTAACTGTTACAGATCGAGACGTTTTGGCGCCGCGGCTGAGCCATCGTGGCGGCTTGACGTTTGCCCAGATAAAACCTGCCAAAATAAACCTGTCCCTTTTTGGCAGGTTTTAGGGCTCCCAGGGGCAGGGGGCTTCGATGTAGATGTGCTCGCCGGTTACGGGATGGGTAAAGGATACGCTGTGGGCGTGGAGCATGAGGCCACAGGGGCGCGGCGTTCCGTACAGGTCGTCGCCAACCAGGGGATGGCGCTCGCTTGCCAGGTGCACGCGGATCTGGTGTTTGCGGCCCGTGAGCAGCTCAACATCGATATACGAACGGGTGGGCAGGCCTCGGCGGCTCTTAAGGCGCTTGAGCACCTTCACGCGCGTCTGCGACGGCTTGCCGCTGGCACCGACGCGCATCTTGCGGCTATCGTGGCGGTCGCGGGCGATGGGCTTGTCGATGAGCTTTTCGTTCCAGTCGATCTTGCCCTCGGCGAGCGCCAGATAGTGCTTTTCGAAGGCGTGGTCGATGACCATCTGGTCAAAGGCGGGCTGCGTCTGCTTGTCGAGCGAGAACAACACCACGCCGGTAGTGTCGCGGTCCAAGCGGTTGAGCGGCTGCATGTCGGTCGCGGCAAAGCCGTCGCCCATCGCCAGCAAAAGGTCGCTGGCATAGTCGGTAAGCGTGCGCTCGCCGGTGCCGTCGCCGTGGACGATCATGCCGGCGGGCTTATCGATGGCCATGAGCCAGGCGTCGCAGTAGAGGACTTGGGGTTCTTCGTTCACGTGTAAGCCTTTCGGTTAGCTAATTCCCACAAACATGCAGCCCGAAGTGGCGCCGCGCAGGCGGGCGGCGGGCTTACGGCCGGCCTGCGCGGCCTCGACGGCGCGACGGACGCGTGCGACGGCGCGGCCAATCTCATCGGCCTCGAGCAGGGTTCCGTCGACCATGAGACGGCGCACGCCGGCGTCGAGCAGCTGTGGAACCTGCGGTGTGAGGTCGATGGGGTAGGCGTCGTACAGGCGCGAGCGGCCGTGGATGTCGGTGCGCACCGGCATGACCTTGCCGTCGATATTCTTGAGCGACAGCTTGCGGGCGCGCAGGCGGCAGTGGGCGCAATCGTGGATGCAGCCATTGGCCACCTGCAGGATACAGTGCTCGCTCGTCATAACGCGCGGGCGGCCGAAAACGGTGATGCCCAGGGCTGCGGGCGCGGAGGTGCCAAGCGAGATAATCTCGTCGAGCGTGATCTCGGGCGAGAGCCAAAACGCCCCGGCTCCGCGCTCGGCAAGTGCCTCCATGCAAGGCGTGTTGTGCACGGGCAGGCAAGAGCGAATCTCGGCCGTGGCACCAACCTGGGCGGCCAGGGCAAGCTCAGAGATGTTGCCAATAGCGACCGTGGCACCGGCAACGACCCACGGGTCGACGCGCGCGTGGTCGACGGCGCGGCAGACCTCATCGAGCACGGGAACAATACCCTGCTCAAACGCATCGGCGGGGGAGAGCTCGGCCGCATCGAGCGCGTCGGTGGTCATGTAGATGCGCGCGGCTCCCTCCGCGCGCGCTGCCTCGGCGGCCTCGAGCGAGGTGACGGTGGCGCAGATCTGCGGCTCATCGCGGTAGTGCTCGGGCGCGGGGCGGGAATCACTGGTGACAATCGCCGGCAGCTCGAGCGTGTGGGCGCGCTCCTCGTAAGGCGCCAGAATGGCCTCCTCGAGCGCCTTGCAAGCGGCGGCGCGCACCTTGTGCACAGCGGAGAAGCCCATGCCACAGCCCTCATCGAGCGCCACGTCAAAGCTCGCGGCCTCAAAGGGCGAGGAACCCATGCGGCCCACATGCTCCACCAGATCGGATACCTCGACGGCGCGGGTCTTGGCGGCCTCGACGGTAAAGCCGGTGGCGGTGGCGGTGAGCGTGGGGTCGTCGCAGCAGGTGAGCGTGACGGTAAACGGCTCGCCTAGGCGCGCCGCGACGGACACGTCTACGGCGCGGCGGCGTAGCACGTCGCGCTTGAGCGCAGCGCCGGCAGCGTCAATGGCGCGCTGGCTGCGAATCACACGCACGCGGCAGCCCTCGGGCATGCTGCGGGGAACGCGGCACTCGATGATGTCGCCGGCGGCGGCATCATCGGCGGCGATGGTGGTCAGGAATTGGTCGAACTCGTCGTCGTGACGAAGCTCCAACAGGTCGCCCTTGCCCACGGGCTCAAACAGCTCAATGCGGGCGATGGCGGCGCGGCGACGACGGTCGTCGGGTTTGAGCCCGCGCACGTCGCGGTTGGCCATACGGCTGCCCAGCACCGTGCCCACGATCTGGCCGCGGTTGTTGGAGCGCTCGTAGCTCATCATCTCGTCGCCCGAGGTGCCGTCCTGATAGGCGTGCGTAAAGTCGCGGTTAAAGCAGCGCTTGAGTTGGCGCTGGCGAGCGGCGTCCTCGTCCTTATCTACGACGGCCCCGGCCAGCATGTCATCGATCTGATGACGATACACATCGACGATGGAGTACACGTAATCGGGCGCCTTCATGCGGCCCTCGAGCTTGAGCGATGCGGCGCCGGCGTCATACAGGCGGCGAACAAGCTGTGAAGTGTTGGTGTCGCGCGGGCATAGCGCGCGCTCGCGACCGGCGGGGGAGAGCGTGCGGCCGTTCTCGTCGATCAGCTCGTAGGGCAGACGGCAGGGCTGAGCGCACATGCCGCGGTTGGCCGAGCGGCCCGCCATGGCAAAGCTCGAGAGCAGGCACAGGCCCGAGTAGCAAAAGCAGATGGCGCCGTGGCTAAAGACCTCCAGGTCAACGTCGGGCGCGGCGTCGTGGATGGCGGCGATCTCGTCGATGGAAAGCTCGCGCGAGAGGGTCACGCGGTCGGCGCCCTGCTCGCGGCACCAGATGGTTCCACGGTCATCGTGGATGTTCGCCTGGGTCGAGATATGGGTCTCGATGCCGGGCATGGTGCGCTTGACCTCAAAGAACAGGCCCCAGTCCTGGATGATAAAGGCGTCGGCGCCCAGCGTGGAGCAGCGGTGGATGAGCTGCAGTGCATCGCTCATCTCGGACTGCTTAATGACGATGTTGACCGTGACGTAGACGCGCGAGCCGGCCAGGTGCGCGGCGCGGCATGCCTGCTCAAAGGCCTCATCGGTAAAGTTGGTGGCCTTGCGGCGGGCGTTGAAGCTGCCCATGCCGCAGTAGATGGCGTCTGCCCCGGCGGCGAGCGCGGCGGCAAAGGGCTCCGGGCCTCCGGCGGGGGCCAAGAGCTCGGGTCTGCGGTTGGTGGTTCGGCTGGCGGTTGCGGTCATATCCTGCCTTTCAAAATGCTCAGATATTCAAAAGTATAGTGGCGCCGTCGCGATGGGCGATGCCCGCAGCCTAAGCAGGACAAAGTCTTCAGTAGCCTGGGCTGGCTGACCCCGTGGAGAACCGTTCAGCGGTTCGGGGAAACCGTTGGGCGATAAAATATTCTCGCATTCTGATAATTATCTTGCAGCGGGCGAAATCATCCCCTACTATCCCAATCAAGCGCGGTGTTCAGACCGAACTGTGCCTCCCGGTGCGAACGCCGCGCTCACGCTCTCTATTTGATCGTAAGGAGAAAAACATGAGCAAGACCGTCGTGTCTTCCGATAACGCGCCCGCAGCCATCGGCCCGTATTCCCCCGGTATCCAGACCGGCAACATGGTGTTCCTGTCCGGCCAGCTGGGCATCGATCCCGCGACCGGCAAGCTGCCCGAGGGCATCGAGGCCCAGGCCAAGCAGTCCCTCGCCAACGTCGAAGCCCTGCTGACCGCTGCCGGCGCTACGTTTGCCGATGTCGTCAAGACCACGGTCTACCTGGCTGACATCGCCGACTTTGCCGCCGTGAACGAGATTTATGCCTCCAAGTTTGAGGCCCCGTTCCCCGCGCGCAGCGCTTTCCAGGTTGCCGCTCTTCCGGCTGGCGGTCTGGTTGAGATTGAGGTCGTCGCCGCTCTCTAAGGCGTTGGCAACAACTAAACATGACATGCAAAAAGACCCTGCAGCGCGTGTGAGCTGCAGGGTTCTTTTGTCACGTGACGGATCGCTTGCGGAGCCACCAAGGGCAGTCTTTTTGGGACGGGGCCTTTTTAGCTACCCCTATATGCAGGATTGCTTTTACTTACGGCTCATCGAAGTCGCGGGCAGAGGAGGGTAGCTAAAATAGCCCCGTCCCAAAAAGACTGCCCGCGCTCCATTTTGCTCGTTAGCCCTCCTTGCGAACTTTTTGCAGGTAGCGGTAGACGCTGGGCTCCGAGATGCCCAGCGCGGTGGCAGCGCAGGCAACAGCGCCCTTGAGCATAAATACGCCGTTGCCGTTAAGGTGGCGAATAACGTCCACGCGATCGGCCTGCCCAAGCGAGGCGACATCCTGGCCGCGGCTTTCGAGCAATTCGGAAATGCTGTGGTCGATGAGCTCCTGTGTAGACTCTGAAAGAATTTCGACCTCGATAGACGCGGGCTCCGCCTGCCTTGGCACAGCGTCGAAGCAGGCCATGAGCTGCTGAGCCATGGCGTTGATGGAGCGTACCGTGGAAAGATCGGTGTTGACGCAGAGCATGCCGACGATCTCGTTATCCTCGCGAATAAAGTACGTTGCGGATTCCAATGTCTTGCCACCGGCACCGCGCCCCTCGTAGCCCGTAATAAACGGCAGGTCGCGATACTTGGGATCGTGTATGATCTTGAGTGCCAGATCGGTGGCGGGACCGCCGACCTTGCGGCCGCTCACGATGCCGTTACGGATATCGACGATGGCGTGGTCGGGATCCGAGAAATCGTGCAGCACGATTTCGCTGTTCTTGCCGAGTATCTGCTCCAGGAAATCGACCATCGGCAAAAAGCGACGTACAGTCTCGTTCACGGGCAACTCCTTTGGATGAAATCGGAAGTTTCATAACAATTTTTTCTCATGGTAACACGGTGTCTATTGACTCGTATATTCGCAGGTACATTGCGTAATACAGACGAACGGTAGGATTTTGGCGGTAAGCGGTCGACCAAAAGAAAAGTTAGATGTTATTTTGACCAGACACTTTCCTGACCTGCGGAAATGCGTTGTCTAAGCTGAAAAATAGTCTGATAACAAAAAATTATTATTGAGAATGAGAAAATTCTTTAATACGATATTCACCGAAGGCACAACCTCAACCCCGCACTGCGTCACAATAGAGCGCTAGATGCGAAAACAACTACTTCGAGGATTGGTGGTCAAATGGCCCAGGAGACGGTTACGAACGGCACTGAAGCCCTGTTCACTCGCGAGGGCATGCCGCCCGTTAAGGAAATGATTCCGTGTGCCCTTCAGCACGTACTGGCATCGTTTGCCGGCATCATTACCCCGGCGGTCATCATGGCCGGCGTCTACGGCTTTAACAGCCAGCAGAGCACCGACATCATTCAGGTGGCGCTCATTCTTTCGGCAATCGACACGGCCCTTCAGGCCTTCGCTCCCTTCCGTCGCATCGGCGGCGGCCTGCCCATCGTCATGGGCGTCTCGTTCGCGTTCCTGCCGGCCCTGCAGGCCATGGGTGCCTCGGGCTTTAGCTTTGGTGCACTGCTGGGCGGCGAGATTGTCGGCGGTGCCGTCGCGGTCCTCTTTGGTCTGGCCTACAGCAAGATTAAGTGGCTGTTCCCGCCCGTCGTGACCGGTACGGTCATCTTCTCCATCGGCGTCTCCCTGTATCCCACGGCCGTCAAGTATATGGCCGGCGGTATGGGTACGCCGCTGTGGGGCACCCCGCAGGCCTGGTGCGTCGCTCTTATCACCTTCGCCGTGGTCTTCGCGCTCGCCAACTTTGGCAAGGGTACGTTCAAGCTGGGATCCGTGTTCTTTGGCATGATCGTTGGCATGATCGTCTCCATTCCCTTTGGCATGATCGACTTCTCCAGCGTCGCCACCGCTCAGGTCTTCGCCCTTCCCAAGCTCATGCCCTACGCGCTCGAGTTTGATCCCGAGGTCTGCATTACCCTCGCCGTCGTGTTCCCCATGGTTGCCATCCAGGTTATCGGCGATGTCTCCGCCGCCTGCCTGGGCTCCATCGACCGCATGCCCACCGAGCGCGAGCTCTCCGGCGCTATCGTGTCTCAGGGCCTCACCTCTATGGCCGGCGGCCTGCTGGGCGGTCTTCCCACCAGCGCCCTTGGCCAGAACGTGGGCATCATCTGCTCCAACAAGGTCGTCAACAAGTGGGTCTTTGTGATCATCGCGTCCGTCTTTGCCATCGCCGGCCTGTTCCCGCAGCTCTCTGCTGTCCTTTCCGCCATCCCGCAGCCCGTCATCGGCGGTGCGACCGTTGGCGTCTTTGGCACCATCACCATGAACGGCGTGCGCATGTTCACCCGCGAGGGCCTCACGCAGCGCACTACCACCATCGTCGGCACCTCCGTCGTCTTTGGCCTGGGTATCTGGATGGCCAGCGGTTGCCTTGCCGGCGAGGGTATGCCCACCTGGGTGTCCACCGTCATCGGCTCCAATGCCGTAACCCCCACCGCCATCATGGCCATTGTCCTTAACCTGATCCTTCCGCAGACGCCGGTCGTGGCTCAGCACATCGATGCCGCCAAGGACGCTGCCGTTGATCTGGTCTTGCCCGAGAGCAAGAAGTAACTAATTCGGTGCTATTCGTCGGCGGACGCATCGCCTCGTCCGCCGACGTCATGCGGCGCCAAGCCGCACTTCAAAGGGTTTGTCCCGTGGGTAAAATAAGGCTGACGGCAGCCCAAGTGGTGAAGAGCTGGGCAGTGTCGTTGTTTAGATTAAGGGGTCGATGCCTTAACGGCGTCGACCCCTCTTTTTATGCTTCGGACGCTGCTTGAGTGCCTCGGAAAGTCCGATGAGCGCTGTGAGGAGCGAGACCAGAGCGGTCAGGAGCTTCCGGAACGGTCCGTGTGCGGTGGTGTACCGCCCCTTTTGCGTGAGCGATTGTCGAATTACGTTATAGCTAGCTATAACGTAAAGGAAGCTGAGGGACCGTCCTGTGTTGTTGGTGACGGGTCTTTGCCCGATCGCGCGGTCTTTAGCATTTGCGGTTGAGTGCTCCGTGGATGTTGAGTGGTGGCTGGAGTAGAGCGACGAGTTGAGCGAACGCAGGAACGGGCGCCGAGGCCTCGTTGCCGAAAATCCATTTGTTAAACCAAGCGCCCGCGGATAGAATAAAGTTGACGGCAGCCCAAGGGTGATAGCTGGGCAGCGCCGTTGCTTGGTCAAGAGGTCAGTGCCTTAATGGCAGCGACTTGTTATGCTTCGAATGCTGCTTGAGTGCCTCGGAAAGTTCGATAAGCGCCGTGAAGAGCGAGACCAAAGCAACCAAGAGCTCTACGAGCTCTGATGGGCCCGGGATGACCTCTGATTCAAGTCACCGGGCCTCAATCTTTTTCATCCATTTGAATAAGCGGGCGACTCCCTTGGGGGCCGTCTGCATGGCGTGCGACCGGCGCATGGCGTTGCGCCCCGCTTCCATGTCCGCACGAGCGCCTATCCTTACGACAATGTAGCCGCCTATGTAGCAAGCGGCAGGCAACGGAGAGAGGCCATAACCGTGTCAGCTGAAAAGACGCCGGGTATCTCGGCTATCGATACGACGAACTTTGCGCGCCAGATCGTGCTGGACTTTGAGTTTGCGCCGGTGCCAAAGCAGCGCCAGCGCCGTGGGCTGCGCAATGAGATTATCGAGGTCGGCGCCGTCAAGCTCGATTACCACGGTAACGTTATGGGCGAGTTCTCGCAGTTTGTGCAGACAGAATTAACCGAAGGCGTTGCGTATCCCGTCCGCGAGCTCACAGGGATATCGGCCGTGGACACCGCGATGGCCGATCCGCTCTACATAGTGATCAAAAGGCTCGGTGATTGGATCGGTCGCTACTCCGCCCAGGTGGTTTGCTGGAGCGGGACGGACCGTCGACAGCTTTTGACCGAGTGCCAGGCAAAGCACATCGACCTTTCCGCATTTCCTACGGACTGGGCCGACCTGCAGGCGTTTTACACCTCGATTATGGACGTGGGCAGCCACGGGCGCGTCTCGTTGGGTGACGCGGCAATGTGGTTTGGCATCGAGTTCGACGAGTCGACGGGTCACGCCCACAGCGCCCTGGCCGATGCACGCGTGACCGCCAAGCTGCTCAAGCAGGTGATGGACGGGGACTACCACGTGAGCCCGCGCGCCAAGGAAGTCCGCCAACGGTGGGGGATGGGCGAGCGAGCCGAGACGTGCCTTTCTAGCAAGTGCCCCGAGCTGGGCGACCTGCTGCTGAAGCTGAAGGCGGAGGGGAGGTAGGGGGCACCCTCCGCCCATGCTGGTGCGGTACCTTACTGCCTGGCAGTTCCAGATGTTGGCAGGTGGCTGCCGCAGTGGCCTATCACGATCAGCTTGGCCTCGTCGTCAAAACAAAAGTGCAGACGGAATGGGTCGCGGCGGTTGCGACCGTTGCCCTTAATATGCGGCAAGATGCAAACCTGCTTACCGTTGTAAGTGCGTTGGCGGAGCCGCATGAGCTCGGTGTCGTTTTTAGTCAGCTTGGTCTCGGTCGGTGCGGCGTCAAACGAGGTCTGATTTCTAAACTCGCTATAGAGGTCTCCGGTCGTCGGGCGCTCCCCAAACTTGAGTTGCCACATAACGGTCGCTATGGATTTAAGGATCTGCCATTCCTCGTCAAGATCGGCAAAATCATATCGGCGTGCCGAGTCGTATGCCTCGGGCAAAACGAAAATGCGCGAGGGCCAGAGATTCGCAGCAAACCTAAGCTCGTCCTCAAGGGTGCGCGGAAATGCCTCGAGCCCCTCGACAAAACATGCTTCCGCTCTGAGCGCGGCTACCTGCTTTTCCGAGCGATCGGCTCGCTCCAGCGCCTCTTGGAGTCGATACTTTAAGTTGGCGATCGTGTTCTCGGATTCATCCAACTCGAGTAGGCTGTTTTCCAGTTGCTCAATACGCTGCTCGTACGCGGCGTTGCTGTCGGCGTAATCGTTGGCCAGCCCCTCCCAGAGCTGCCTGTCAGCAGTCTCCTTTGACAACAGCTCTTTAAGGTTGTCCATTGCCTCTTGGCTGTACGAGGCGGCAAGCGCTTCGGTGCGTTTTGCCTCGGCTACGGTTTCATTCTCTGCGTGGCGTTTCATCTCTGCCATGCGGCTGCGTAGCGCCCCGATTGATTGGCGCGATTTGTACCAGGCAATATCGCTCGTGTCTACAATATCGCCCCTGCCGCGCAAGAACGAGCGCCCCAGGCTCCGGTTAAGTATCGTGGATGTCTTGTTGCCGTACTCGGTCAGCCTATCGTGCCTGATGCAGAGGTGTCGACGGGCGTCTTCTTCGTCAGACAGATTGATGTTCGGTTGGTAAATACGAAGTGACGACTTGGGACAGTTGTATCGATAGGCAGGCGTATCGTAGAGAAAAAGATTGAACAGCTTTGATTTGAGCCGACCATCGGATTCGTCGGCGGCAAACACGTTG
This sequence comes from Collinsella sp. HCP3S3_D1, assembly GCF_052064015.1. NCBI lineage: Bacteria > Bacillati > Actinomycetota > Coriobacteriia > Coriobacteriales > Coriobacteriaceae > Collinsella > Collinsella sp. HCP3S3_D1. The sequence goes on along the minus strand of NZ_JBQHWK010000002.1, from coordinate 48,410 downwards.
GCTAGGCCCATAAGATTATTGGCGAGCTTGCCGGGATCTTTGACGGGATATCGACCGGTATCATCGCTGGTTATTAGAATCAAAGGGAGTTCGCGCTGGCTGCTCAGAAGGTTGTCGGAGAACTCGGCGTCAAAGTTCTCAAACGTCAGGCGCGTGCACGATGTGTTGACGATTGTCTCTCCAACGCATGCCTGATGATTGGGAAGCGAAAACAGAACCTTTGCGATGCGGGGAATATTGAGGTCCGGTTCTGGCAGTGGCCAGCCCACATAATCGGGCAGGGTCGCATAGGTGACCTTGATATTGACCAGACATGAGTCGTCCTCGGCGGTCTCGAGACCAATACAGGTGTGCCAGTGACGAAACGGATAGTGACTGTCGGGCTCGTCATATTCAAAGGCCCAAGCGACGGGAATCCTGCCTCGCTTGTCATCAAAGGCTGCGCGAGTGCAAATGTTCACGCGGCTGCCCGTGGTCATGCCTCCAGAATAGCCAACGGGATAGCTGAGGTTTCCAAATATAAAATCGGAGGCGATGTTTTTATTGCTCGACAAAAACTCAAAGGCACTCTGCTCATGACGCTTGCGCTGCTCTTTATCGCGCACCCAGGTGTAGATCTGACGATACGCATCGACGATTGAGGGCGTGGTGGTCGAATAGGGCGAAAGCCTGAACTTTGCTCGGTAATGAATCTGCTCGTTTTCGGACCGCATGTTAGCCTCTCTTGCCTGTTGGCGGAATTGACCTGTAATGCTCAAGTGTAGGCGTTTGAGTAAAGGGCGCGCATCGAACAACGGGCGTTAGGTGCCAAAGCGTCTGTAAGCGCGCTAAATGGTGGTAGTGACGCGGAGCGATCATAAGGCATTCACGTCATTCGCAGCATTGTTGAACAACAAACCATGCGAGGTAAAAACGGGTCCATTTACAGAAAAGGCGATGACATCACAAGTCTATTGCAAGACAATGGGAATCGATTTTTTTACTAACAATGTATTGCATATCGCAAACATAGGGATGGTCAACATGGGTTATGCCGACTTGCTGCGCAAAGATGCAAACGCCACGGATATTCGCGAGTTTCTCGTGAGTGGCGAACAGACTGCAATAACCGTGCGCATCCCCGATACGTTGCGTGACGCCGCTAAGGAAGCCGCTTCTCTGAAGGGCACAAGCTTAAGTGCATACGTTCGCGAATGTTTAATCAAGGAGCTTACGAATGACAGGTAATGAACGACAGAAGTACAGTCTCTCCTTTACGAGCATTGGTGCCCGCAGGCTCGAGACTGCTGAGGTCGCGAGGGCCTTTGTTGAGACCCCCGATTGGGCAGAGGTTAGGCGTCGCATAGTCGAGGACGACATTATCAGCCTCAACAAAGAGAGCACTCGCAAGCGTGTCGGTGCCGAGATCATTAAGCGACTCAAGATGCTTGACGCAGATGAGCTGGCATTTTTGGCCGATGCCGTTGACGACGACCAGCTTGCCATGACGTGGCTCGCCATTTGCCGAACCTATCAGGTGCTCTATTCGTTTTCGACTGACGTCGTCGCTGCACGCTTCTCCAATATGGTGCCCGATGTGCCCCGAACGGTATGGGCCGCTTTTGTAGATGAGCAGTCTGTCGATCATCCCGAACTTGCACGCCTCACCGAAAAGTCGCTCAAACAACTCGAGCTCAGAGCATTCGGGATGCTTCGCGAGTGCCGCCTCCTTGACAACGCGGGTAACATCACCCCGCTCTATCCCTCGCTTCATTTTGCGGACCTCATTCGCGAGCGCGCTCCACAGGATATCGAGCTGTTCCCGAAGGCGGGTGTTTTGTTGTGACCAAAAAGTTCGAGCACATCGGATCGCCCGATGCGCGCGCTTTCATCGTGGAGCGTCTCTCCGACGACACGCTTCTCGGCCGCAAGGGCTACACGATGCGACAGTCGACGTATGTTTTGCCGTATCCTCCGGCGCAGAGGTCGTATGCTCGAGATCTCATAGCCGCCATCTGTTCCGACGACCTACCCAATAGGGGCGTCCGCGCTGTGCGGGTGAACCTTTATGACATCGTTCTCGACTACCTGGATTCTGAGGGCATGTGGGAGCCTCTTTGTGAAGCCGAGCAAACCGCCACGCGCGACGAGCTCATCATGATGCTTCAGGACACCATTAGCGTGAGCGACGTCATTAAGCCTGCCGTCGAGGCGGCTATCGACGACTCTGCGTGCGACATTGCGTTCATCACAGGCGTTGGAGAGACATTTCCCTTTGTCCGAACTCATACGCTGCTCGGCGAAATCGAGACGGATAAACCCGTCGTGTTGGTGTTCCCTGGCGAATACCGCCAGAACGCCGACGGTTCGACCTCGCTTGACATATTGAATATCCCGTCTGAAGCAAACGGCGGCTACTACCGCGCGACGAACGTGTTTGACCTTTAGGGGGCAACTCTATGAAATACGAGTATATGTACGAAAAGCCGATCGACAGGCCGATTGATGCTGTTGTGAAGGCTTCCAGCGTTGAGCATCTTGCTAACGAGCTCGACGAGTACGTGATTACTCCCGAACTTGCCGGCCACCTTAACCGCTTCTTTGATGAGTACAACGATCCCGATGCCACCGGTAATGGCGCATGGATCGCGGGCTTCTTCGGTAGCGGTAAATCTCACATGCTCAAGATTCTCGCAGTGCTTTTGGAGGACCAGGAAGTTGCCGGTAAACGCGCTGTTGACTACATCCTGCCTAAGCTCGAGGACGACCCTGCCCTGCGGGGCGCCATGGAAGTGGCCCGCACCCGCCATCCGAGCGAGTCCATCCTTTTCAATATTGATACGATTGCGCCTAACCAGGGACGCACCGAGGCCGGCGCTCTGCTTGCCGCATTCATTAAGGTTTTCAACCGTCATTGCGGCTATTTCGATGGTGATCAACAGCATATTGCCAAGATGGAATATGACCTCGACCGGGAGGGACTGCTCGATGCTTTTATAGCTAAAGTTGAGGAGGCTACCGGCAAGGCATGGGTTGATGTTCGCAAAGCAGCGCTTTTGCATGCTGCAAAGATCACTGCAGCATTCGATGAGGTGTGCGGCAACGAGCCCGGAACCACCGACAATGCCGTGCGCTACTACCAGCAAACATATAAGCCCGATATTCACTCGTTTGCCGTTCGCGTGAAGGAATACATCGATGATCACGAGCCGGGGTTCCGCCTGAATTTCTTCGTTGATGAAGTTGGCCAGTTTATCGCCAAGGATTCAAACCTCATGACGAATTTGCAGTCCGTGGCAGAAGAGCTCGCAACCGTATGCGATGGGGCGTCCTGGGTCGTTGTTACCAGCCAGGAAAACATGGAAGATACGATCGGTCAGATGACCGACAAGTCCGCCAATGACTTCTCCAAAATCCAAGCGCGATTCAAAATTAAGATGCAGCTCACGTCCAAGGATGCCAAGGAGGTCATCAAACAGCGACTTTTGGCCAAAAGCCGCGATGCCGTTTCTGCCTTAGACGGCATGTACGATAAGTACAGGGACGACTTCCCGGTGCTCTTTGACTTCGCCGATGGTTCGAAGCGCTATGTGGGTTATAAGGATGAGGACGATTTTGTAGGCACGTACCCCTTTGTGCCCTATCAGTTTGACTTGTTCATCACTGCGATGCGTGGTCTTTCCGATTACAATGCCTTCACGGGCAAGCACCATTCTACGGGAGCCCGCTCCATGCTCGGCGTGTTCCAGGAGGTTGGCGTCGAACTCAACCGCGGTGACGGTTCAACGGAGGGCCAGGACCTGGCAACGTTCGACTCAATGTTCGAAGGACTGCGCAATTCGTTAAAGAGCGAGGTCTATGGTGCCATCAGCATTGCCGAGACAAACCTTGCTGACATGCCCATGGCAATCCGCGTCCTCAAGGCACTGCTGCTCGTCAAATACTGCAAGGACTTCAAGGCAACGCCGGGAAACCTGCGTGTGCTCCTGTATGGCTCTTTCAAGCAGAACACGGCAACGCTCGAGCAGGAGATTAAGGATGCGCTTGCCGAGCTTGAACGACAGCTCTACATACGTCGTAATCCCAACTCGAACATCTATGAGTACCTTACCGACGATGAGAAAGAGATCGAGACGGAAATCCGTACGACGGAGATTCAGACCTCGGATGTACGCGATAAGATTGGCGATGCGTTTAAGGATATCGTTGGCGCCTCGCGCGCAAGCTACGAGAATGGTTCCTTCTCGCATGCCTTCCCATACAATCTTAAGGTGAACGGCGACGCCATCGGACGTTCGGGTAACGACCTGACTGTTGACATTGTGACCGATGCTCCATCCGGTGGTATCGTGGATGTTCAAACCTCTGGCCCCAAGACACTCACGGTTGTGTTGCACAATCCCAATGCGTTTCTCAACGATGTCGCCTTGTTCGTAAAGACAAATAAGTACGTAAACCAGGCGAGTGGTTCGAACGAGATTCGCAACGCGATAATCGCTGACAAGAGGGCAGTACTCAACGCGCAGTCGCGTAAACTCCGCGCCGATTTAGATGAGCTGATTGGAGAGGCGCGCTTTTATGTTTCTGGAGTCAACATTACCGACTCTGTGAGTGGTTCGGGCAAGGTCGCCATCGAGTGTGCTGTGGGCGAACTTGTACGGCGCAGCTACACGGGCTTGCAACAAATTGTGCAGAACTACACCGACAGAGACGTTTACAACAGCTGTCTGCCGGCCCAATCGATGATTGACCTTCCTCTTCCCGAGTATGCCCAGACGGTACTTAGCTGGATCGGCATCATGGGTCCGGGCTACGCGGTAACCGTCGGCGGCGATGGCACGTCGAGTCTGATGGCGCACTTTACGAAGGATGAGTACGGATGGCCCGACGTTGCCGTTCGCAATGCGGTGGCGACGCTCTACGCCGCCGGTCGCGTCGAGATTCGTAAGGCGGGGTCGCTCCTCGAGGGCACCGCTCTCGCGCAAGCGCTCAAAGTTGGTCGCGATATGGATAAACTTGTCGTTGCCAAGGTCGAGGCCGTGTCTCCCGAGCGTCTTGCATCGATTAAGAGCTCGTTTAGAAAGCTCGTGGGCACCAATCCCGTTGGCGGCGATGCCAAGTCCATCGCAGGCGAGATGGTGGCCTATCTCGAGCAGGAAGTTCCAGCGTTCCGCGCTGCCGAGGGACGAGCCTCGACTTATCCATTCGCCACCGAATTTACCGGGAAGCTTAACAAGCTTAACGCTGCGCTTGGCGCGGTGAATGCTGATTGGAAATGGCTCGTTGACCAGTTTCCCGAGAAGGCTGACGCCCTCGCGGAGGACAAGGTAGACCTGTCGAGTATGAAGCAGTTTATTGAAGGCTCGCCGCTCGCTGTTAAGTGGAATGAGGTCAAGGAGTTCGGCGAAACCGGCCTTGCCGAGATGCGTGACCTCGGCATCGAAATTACCTCCGACCTTGAGGGAGCGCTTGCGGTCGTGAACGACCCTCAGTGCTATAAATCGCGCGATATCCCTCGCGCTGCGAGTGATGTCAGGCGGGCGAAGAGCGAGATTGACCGTGCTAGGGAGAGCTTAAGGTCCGACGTTGCTAAGGAACTCGACGAATATCGCGCTTCGTTTGAGAGCGCGTATGACATGGATGCGGTGCCAGAGGAAGCGCGTCTCTCGCTTGCAGAGATTTTCGATCAAGCAGCGACGAGACTCGCCGAAGAGCAGTCATCGCTGCGCATACGGACTTTCCTTGAGTCGTTTAAGGATGCCAAGGCGGCAAGCATAGTTTCCCTGCTCAATCCACCTGCGGTCGCTCCTGCGCACACGCAAGAAAACGACGAGTCTGACGGGGAAGCCGCTGGGTCGCAGCCCGAGCCCGCCCGGACCCAAGCGCCCATGACCTGCGCGCTGAGCTCGCTACGCGCGGGGGCTTATGGTAAACCGACCATCAAGAGTAGGCAGGATGTCGACGACTATCTCGAGGCGCTGCGCGCCGAGCTCGAGGCCAAGGTCGACGACGGAATCATCGTTACGAGGTAGGAACTGTGGACATCGACGTTCATGAAATCGAGGACAGGATTAAGGGCCAGTTCAGCCTTGGTCATGCGACGCTGTTCTGGGAGGACGAGTCCGGCGAGTACGCCGAGACTGTCGCCTCTTTAGATTTGGACGGCGGCGCTATCCTCGACGCGACCGGTGCGGAGCTTGCATGCAAGCGGACGATCCTTCGCGAGCGACCTGCCCATAATCTTGTTGTCTATCGTTCGGGTGCAAAGCCACGTTTTCAGGATGACTTTCTATACGACATAAAGCTCGCTGCCACGCCCTTCACTTGCAAGATGGAAGGTATCTGGGCGAGCGAATGCGGCGTTCCCATGGCCCTTGCCGACGCCCTCGCCGAACATGGGCGCTTCTTCAACTCAAAGGAGCGTCGCAAGGCCCTTGCGGCAAGCGTGCTAAGTAAGAGTGACGACCGTTCTCTTCGCTTGGCGATGCTCTCCGCGTGCGTAGGATCGAGGGCGGAGATTCCTCGCGACGCCGTGCGCGATGTGGTGAAGAAGCTCCTCGCCGAGCTTGGGCGCGGGCAGGATAGGACGTTGCGAGTCATTTACGAGTGTGGGCTTGTCACAACGCTTTGGTCCGAGATCTTTGAAGTTGTGGGATATGCCGCACCCACGGGTGAAGACCCGACCCTCGAAGATCTTGCTCTCAAGATGCTCAAGGCACGCTGCGCCGATCTCATTTGTGACAGTGCGTCGCTCAAGGCGGATGCCGCGCGAATACTCGCTGACCTTGCCGCCAGCAGCCGCACCAGCGATTCGTATGACTCGCTGGCACGCGAATACTCCGACGCTGTCGTTTCATCGGTGGGTACTGACAAGCGTTCAATGGAGTCTATCGGCACCAACGATGCTCTGGCAGTCTTCGATGACTGGATTATCACAGATATGCTTGGACGTGCTCTTGACGGCACGCTGCACGCGGCTGATGCCCAAAACGAGCTAAACGTACGCCTGCATACTCACTGGTTTGAGGGCTACGCTCCCCAGTATGAGGCTCTGGTTGCTGCGGCCGCGACGCTTGAGGGAATCGAGGCATATAAGACGGAATGCACCGCGGCGATAACCGAGAGAGAGATCTTCGACGCGTACTGCGCCAGCTGGTACCGCATCGACGAGGAATATCGTTGCTTTGTGAATGCCATGCGCAATGCGACCGCCCAGTTTAGAAGGAGGGCAAACGAGCTTGTGTCCAAGGTCGATGACGCCTATGGCAAGTTTCTCGTTGACCTGACCGATCGCTGGCAATTGCATCTTATGGATTCGGGGGTCTATCCACCCTCGACTATTCCCTCGCAGTCGGGATTTTTCTACGAGAAAGTTGAGAAAGAACTCCCGACGGCCGAGAAAGGCAAGCGTCTGGGCGTTATCGTTTCCGATGCGATGCGCTATGAGGTTGGCGCCGAACTTTCGACTCGTATCGCCGGCGGAGACTTGTCTTCGGGACGTGTTCTCGTGAGTGCGAGCTGTGAGGGGATGGCCTGCATGCTGCCGAGTTATACCCAGCTGGGCATGGCGGCGCTGCTTCCTGAGGGGACCATGGAGGTTGATCTAGCTACGGCTAACGTGCTTAAGGACGGTGACGCCACCGACGGGCTTGTCAATCGCCAGAAGGTCGTAGAGGCGGCGATTCCCGGTGCCATGCTCATCCAGGCGTCAAAAGTCCTGGAAGAGGGTTTGCCCGATGTCGAGGGCGCTCCGCTCGTGATGGTCTACCATAACGCGATTGATAAGCGCGGTGACTCTCGCGACACCGAAGGTGAGGTCTTCGCAGCATGCGAAGATGCAATCACCCAGGTGATGAAGATCGCCGGTGAGCTTCTGCGCGCGGGATGCGGTAAGGTCCTCGTGACCGCCGATCACGGTTTCCTCTATCAAGATGGCCAAGTCGAAGAGTATAACTTTGCCGCGGCGGACGGTCTTACCGATCTTGTCCATGCTTCCGGTCACAATCTTAGCCACGGCAGAAGATATGCCATGGGCTTGACGCTGCCAAAGAGCGACGTTCTTATTGAATACTCTTCAGCGCAACTTTCGCTTGGTGGCGAGGGGCGGTTCGCCTTCCCTCGAGGTATTACACGCTTGCGTTTGCGCGGCAGCGGCGCACGCTATGTCCACGGCGGTGTCTCTCCGCAAGAGAATGTCGTTCCAGTGGTAACCATAAACCGAGTCGACGCTCGTCAGACGGCGGAGTGCACGGGGGTTCAGGGCTTCCTTTGTGGAAGGCCCGCCATTACCGGCTCAACGGTGACCCTCGACGTATACCAAACGGAGCCGTGCTCCGAGAAGGTGAATTCGCTGACCGTGCGCGTCGGCCTCTATGACCCCGATGACGCGAGCCGCCTCCTATGTGCCGAGGTACAGACGCTCGAGCTCGCAAGTGCGGCTCAGGGCTCCGAGGAACGTAAGACCCGCGTCACGCTCCACGTGACTGACGATGTGGACGACTGCGTCGCCGCGGTGCTCAGGATAAGCGCGCGCGTGGGAAACACCAACCAGTTCGATGCCGAGTGGGAGCAGCGGCTCTCTGTGAACCGCGCGTTCGGCAATGACTTCGACTTCTAGGACGGCAGACATGGATTCCAACAAGATAAAGAACCTGGCCTTCGGCGCCCGCGACGCATTGCGCGCCGAGGTCGCCGCGAGGATCGACGCCGTCCTGGAGCCCGGCAGCCCCGAGCGGCTCGACCTGCCTGAGAAGGTCAGGAGGCTCGAGGCCGCCATCGACGACAAGGGTATGGACGCCGTCGTTGAGTCGACGGCGTACACCTGGTTCAACCGCCTGTGCGCGCTGCGCTTCATGGACGCGAAGGGTTACACGCCCGTCCCCGTGGTGACGCCGCGCCCGGGCGCGACCCAGCCCGCGATCCTCGCGGACGCCGCCCAGGGTGTGTTCGACCCGGACTTCGGCTTCTCGCGCCTGGTGCGCGACCGCGTGCAGAGCGTCCTCGCCGGCGGCAGCGGCTCCGGCGCGAACCGCACCGAGGCGGCCTACGGCGAGCTGCTGGTGGCGGTGTGCGACCGCTACGCCGCGGCGATGCCCTATTTGTTCGGTGAGGCGGCGGCGTCGAGCCTCGTCATGCCGCAGGGCCTCCTCGCCGAGGGCTCGATCCTGCGCCGCATCGTCGAGGACATGGACGACGAGGAGTGCAAGACCGTCGAGGTGCTGGGCTGGCTCTACCAGTTCTATGTAGCGGAGCGCAAGGCGGAGTACAACGACAGCGGACGCAAGGCGACCGCGGACGACATCGCGCCCGCCACGCAGCTGTTCACGCCCGACTGGATCGTGAAGTATCTCGTGGAGAACTCCCTCGGGCGCCTCTGGATGCTGAACAACCCGGACTCGGCGCTCGCCAACAAGATGGACTACTACATAGCACCCGAGGGCGAGACCGAGGACTTCATCAAGGTCTACTCGCCCGAGGAGCTGACGCTGTGCGACCCAGCGTGCGGATCGGGCCACATCCTCGTGTACGCCTTCGACCTGCTCTTCGAGATCTACCAGGAGGAGGGCTACTTCCCGGAGGACATCCCAGCGCTCATCCTACAGAACAACCTCTTCGGCATGGAGATCGACGGCCGCGCGGCCGAGATCGCCAAGTTCGCACTCGAGATGAAAGCGCGGGAGAAGGACCCGAGCTTCTTCGATAAACATATCGATGCAAACGTGACGGTGCTCGAGCCCGTCGCGTTTGAGCCTGGCACACTCGCGGGCGCAGGCCCGATCGCAGGCGCGACTGACCTGCTCGACGCTTTCGAACACATGACCGAGGTCGGCAGCCTCTATGTGCCCGCCCCGGGCGACATGGCGGCGGTGGATAACGCCATCGCGAGCTTCAGCGGGGACGACCTGCTGGGCGCCGGCGTACTCAGGAAGCTCCGAACAATGAAGAACGTGCTCGAGGCGTTGTCGCGCAGGGTTGATTGTGTGGTCGCAAATCCCCCGTATTTGACGAGAGGTCATTTTAATAGCTATATGAGCACCTGGACAAAGAATAAGTATCCAGATGAGAAAAATGATTTATGCACCTGTTTTATCAAACGAGGATTTAGCCTAGCCAAGACATGCGGTTATTCGAGCATGGTTACGATGCACTCATGGCTAACTCAACGTACCTATAAGGCGATGAGGCGACTTGTAATTGATACCAAGGATATTGTCGCTTTGGTGGATTTGGGAGCTGGGGCTTTCGAACAAATTGCTGGGGATGTTGTTCAGGTCTGTGCGACGGTATTGTTTAGCGGGCATCCATTATTTACCGGTGTTTATATTGATCTGCAGGAATATAAGACGAGTTCAGCCAAAAGAGGTGCTTTAACGAGCGCAATAAAAGGCAATGAGCAGAAGTTCATCTACCATAAGAGTCTGAGTGATTTTGCAAGTCTGCCTGACTGCACTATTTCATACGGGCTTACGCCAGCAATGTGCAATGCGTTTTCCAGCAATGCGCTTCTCGGTGATTATGCTCCTGGGTCTGTAGGTATTCAGACGGGGAATAACACGAAGTTTATTAAAGCTTGGTGGGAAGTCGCATATGGAAATATTGGTTTTGGCCTGTCTTCAGTAAACGATCTGACGTTTGCTCCGCAAACTTGGTACCCACTTAATAAAGGCGGAGACTACCGAAAATGGTACGGGAATGATTTTGAAGTAATAAACTGGAAGAATGACGGGGAAAACGTTAAGCGTTTGCTTCCTGAAGAAACGCGACACGTTCAAGATTATAGGCCAGAATATAAGTTTTCCGAGGTTGTTACTTGGTCAAAAATTGGCGGAGGTGCTTTTCGATTTAAGCCAAAGGGCTTCCTTTCCGACATGGCTGGAATCGGAATTTACCCTCTCCGACATGCCAAGGCTATTCTTGGTCTACTCAACTCAAGCGTTGGGGATGAGTTTCTAAAAAAGATTTCACCAACCATTACTAAATCAGTCGGTGAAGTAAGGAAGGTTCCGCTAAGCGAGGCGGTTCTTACCGATGAGTTGGACGCAGCCGTTGAACGGCTCATCGATTTGTCTCAAATAGACTGGGATGCCTTCGAGATTTCCTGGCATCTCGACTATCATCCGCTTGCGCCTTCTGCTCGCGAACGCGCTGAGCAACTCTCTTATGGTGTGAACTCCGATGCCCGTACGGCATCCGCCTCGCTGATTTCGGAGCGGTTTGCGCGCTGGAGCGCCGATTGCGACGAGCGCTTCAACCAGCTCAAGGCTAACGAGGAGGAGCTCAATCGTATATTCGCGCGCATCTACGGTATGGAGGGCGAGGTGCCCATCGAAGTGCCTGACGACAAGGTCTCGGTGCGTCGCGCTGACTTGGTACGCGACGTGAAATCGCTCATTTCCTATGGTGTCGGCTGCATTATGGGCCGTTACTCGACCTTCGTGCCTGGACTGATTCTGGCTGATGCGCAGCAGACGGTGGATGACTTCAGGGCGAGGGTCCCCAATGCCGGGTTCCTGCCCGATGACGATGCCATCCTCCCTGTGCTTGACGGCGAGTGGTTCGGCGATGACATCGTGGCACAGTTCCGCAAGTGGCTTGAGGTGACCTATGGCGCCGAGACACTTGACGAAAACATCAGGTTCATCGAGGACGCCTTGGGTAAGAACCTGCGCAAGTACTTCGTGAAGGAATTCTACAAGGACCACTGTGCGACCTATCAGGTGACGGGTAGCGGCAAGCGGCCCATCTACTGGATGTTCGCAAGCCCCAAGGGCAGCTTCCAAGTGCTTGTCTACATGCACCGCTACACGCCGAGCACGGTCGGCCAGATTCTGACCAAGTACCTGCGCGAGTACGTCGAGAAGCTCAACGCGAAGATCGGCCAGCTCGAGCAGAGCGACCGTGCAGCCGATAACCGCCAGGCGGACAGGTACCGTGCGGTGGTGCGCGAGCTTACCGACTGGGAGCGCGACGTCATCTACCCGCTGGCCAACGAGCGAATCGACATTGACCTGGACGACGGTGTTAAGGTCAATTACAACAAGTTCCCGCATGCCTTGGCTAAGGTCGCGGGTCTGAGCACATGGAGATAGGGCTGCGCATGGACGCATTGGATAAAAAACTGAACGACGTATTTACGGGTTATGTGGTCCGTAAGGACCTCGTCAAGCTCGTGAAGGGCAACGCTGCCGTTCCCAGCTACGTGCTCGAGTACCTGCTGGGGCAGAATTGCGCCACCGATGACGAAATTCAGATTGAAGCGGGCGTGGAGCGCGTGCGCAGCATCCTTGCCAAGCACTACGTGCAACGTGCCGAGGCTGGCGCTATACGTTCGGATATAAAACAAATTGGGCAGAAGCGCATCATCGACAAGGTTTCGGTCACGCTCAACGAGAAGCGCGATGCCTATGAGGCATCTTTTGAGAATTTGGGTGTATCCAAGGTCCTCGTGAGCTCTGACACAGTTAAGAAGAATCGTCGTCTGCTCGTTTCGGGCGTGTGGTGCATCGCCGATTTATCCTACGAGGCAAATGAGGCGCGCGATGAATCCCCTTATGTGCTCAATTCGCTTAAGCCTATTCAGATGTCGCGTTTCGACTTTGAGGGCTTCGTTGCACGACGCTCGCAGTTTTCTGAGGACGAGTGGATTGACGTACTCATCCGCTCGATTGGCTTGGACCCTAATCAGCTGGGGCGCCGTGCCAAATTGTTCCAGCTGACGCGCTTGGTGACTTATTGCGAGCGAAATTACAACTTGGTTGAGTTGGGGCCTAAGGGCACCGGTAAAAGCCATGTGTTCAGTGAGTTCAGCCCGCACGGTATCCTTATCTCGGGCGGCGAGGTAACGCCGGCGAAGCTGTTCGTGAACAACTCCACGGGTAAGATCGGCCTGGTTGGCTACTGGGATTGCGTAGCCTTCGACGAGTTCGCGGGCAAGAATAAAAAGCCCAAGGCCGATATCGTTGACATCATGAAGAACTATATGGCCAACAAGAGCTTTAGTCGTGGTATTGAACAGGTGACGGCAGAGGCGTCTATGGTGTTCGTGGGCAACACGAGCCACGATGTGAGCTACATGATCAACAAGACGGACCTGCTCGAGGATTTGCCTCCCGTCTATCATGACCCCGCGTTTATTGATCGCTTGCATGCCTATATCCCTGGCTGGGAGATGGATATCATCCGTGGTGACATGTTCTGCAGTGATTTTGGCTTTATCGTTGACTACCTTGCCGAGGCCTTGCGTGCTATGCGTCCTATGGACTATTCGGGTGAGGTCGATCGGTTCTTCGAGCTTTCGAGCAGTATCTCGACGCGCGACCGTGACGGCGTGGTAAAGACGTGCGCGGGCCTGATGAAAATTCTGTTCCCCGGGCGCAATGAGACCGCTGAGGAGGCCGCTGAAATCGTCGAGTTCGCTTTGGAGCTGCGCAAGCGCGTGAAGGATACACTCATCCGCATTGACGAGACCTTTGAGCGTGTTGACTTTGCCTATCGCCCCAAGGGGGGAGGCGCCTGGAAACAGGTGGCAACGCTCGAGGAGCTTGACTATCCCGCGACGTATCACTCACTGGACAAGGTGCCTTGGGAGGGCGACGGGGGCAAAGCGCCTATGACCGATGGGTTCGAGGCGGCGGTCCAGGCGGAGGAGCGCGTCGTCGAAGCATCCGTGGATAAGCCCGCTGCGTCCGCTGAGACTGAGGCAGCAGCTCCTGCGCAGTCTCAGCCGAAGCCAGCGGTGCGTAAGCCTGGAGCTGGACACATTGCCCTGCGCGAGAATCAGCGTGGTGTTTCCTATGAGAAGCTCTTTGGTGCTTACTTGGAGGGAGCGCAGAATGTCGAGATTATTGATCCGTACGTGCGCACGTTCCATCAATGTCGCAACGTAATGGAACTGCTCGAAGTGGTCGTGCGCCATTGCAAGTTTGACGTGACTTCGGTAAAGGTGCATCTGATTACAGCTCCCGACGAATACCCCGATTCCAAGCAGGAGGAATACCTGGAGCAAATCAGGGAGTCCATGTCTCCCTTGGGCCTTGATTTTACTTGGGAGATTGATCGCAGCGGTACACTTCATGCGCGACATCTCAAGATCGATGGCAAATGGGACATCCTGCTCGATCGCGGGTTGGATATTTGGCAACGCTTCGACAGCGGCAACGCTTTTAGCATCGAGAACCGCCTACCCGAAATGCGTCGCGTAAAGGCATTTGAGCTCACCTATATGAAGGTGAGCGAGTAATAGGGCCGCTTGTTGTCATTTGCCAATGCAGCGAATGTCGTCGAAGTGATCTTTGGGGTTTTGAGTTAAGCCATGGTGTCACAACACAGATGCGCTATGGCGGGAAGGCAGGTTTCGCGTGGGTGCTTGGATGATTCGTGCGGGGCGCGGCGGCGTATATGCGTCCGACTGGCTCGAGCGCGGCGTCATAGGTATCGGTTGGGATTTCGATGGTGCCGATATTGCCGCTATGGATCGCGAACAGATTAGGGCGGCATATGGCCAGGCGCATCCCGGTGACAGCAAGGGTAAAGTCGCGGCGGGTGTTGGCCAGGTTTACCGCTTTGCGCACGATATGACGACGGGCTTGACTGTTGTCATGTACGATCCAGAGAGCCGCCTTTATCACCTTGGCGTTATCACTGGCCCCTGCGTTGCCGTCTGCGATATGGACGGAGTGACCTACACGCGAGACGTCAAATGGGGTGAAACCGCTCCACGTGACGTGCTCTCGCCTTCTTCTAAGAATTCACTTGGCGGCATCCAAACCATCTTTGCCGTGTCTGATGAAGTTATGGCCGATCTCATGAACGCCGCAAAGGATAAGTCGGCGGTGCCTTCGAATGATTCCGCCATCGATGATAACAACGCGACAAATGACGAAGAAACCCTCGCAGCAACCTATGACAATGGTATTGAGCTCATTAAGGATCGCGTTAACCAGCTCGATTGGGAGGATATGGAGCGCTTGGTAGCGGGCTTGCTCAAGGCCATGGGCTACTGCGCTCGCGTTATGCCCAAGGGTCCTGATGGTGGTCGCGATGTGGTGGCGTCTCCGGATGCTCTCGGATTGGAATCGCCTCGTATTGTCGCTGAGGTCAAACACCGTAAGGGCGCCATGGGCGCTCCGGCAGTCCGTGCTTTTATCGGTGGCCTTCGCGCAGGCGACCGTGGACTGTATGTGTCAACTGGGGGCTTTACGAAAGAGGCGCGCTACGAGGCGGATCGTGCAAACATTCCCGTGCGCCTACTCGATCTGGATGCCTTCGTGCGGCACTATGTCGAAATCTATGACAAGACCGATGACGATACCCGTTCCATTCTTCCGCTCACCCGTATCTGGTGGCCAGCATAAAAGGAGACATTGCCATGATTCAACAGGTTGCTTTCGAAGTTCCCGCAGATATAGCGGTGGGCCTAGCTACTGGTAAGTATGTCCAATGGGGCGGTGTTGTGCGCGATGGCGCTGGTCATATTGTTCGGCATCTTAAGCCTGCAGATGTTCAAAATGGGGCCAACAAAGCGCTGCGCATAGCTGACCAGGCAGTTCAGCTTGCGAAGCAGAACAAGAAAGTTGCTATAGCCGCGCTTGCGGTTGCGGGCGTAGCTGCGGTCGGCGGAGGCATCTATGCGGGAATGACTCATGTGCGCCACAGCAAAGAAGACGCGATGCGAAAGAAGCAGATGGCAGACTTTAACTCCACATTCTCGGAATACCTTAAGGCTTTGGGGGATGGCGAACTCACAATCGAGATGATTGACAGGTTGGAAGGCGCCATAACTGCCCTTAATGGCGGTAAGGAAGGCTTTTCGGTCGAAATTAAGGGCGAGCAGTTTGAGGACATTGTTAAGTCCGTGCGCGACTACACAGAGCGTCTGTCCAAGGCGAATGGCGAGAAGACCTCCAATGCCGTTCTTAAGCTGTTCGAAAAGAAGCCGAATGATATTGAGGGACTGAAGGAGTGTCTGAATACCCAACGAGGGATACTTTTGAGAGCGGCATAGAAGAGCCGCTATATTCGAGATATGGGTTTCTACACTCTCGTACGTCAAGCGTTCGAGCTCTCTGCAGCTGTCTATGTTCGCTCATCGCTCGTGATTGACTCGGGAGATTCTGACCACCGACATTTTGGCAACCAGATTACGGAAAGCGGGCTCACCGATCTCGGTGAGCCCGCAGACGTTGCGCATGCCGTTGTGGTTGCCTAATTTGAAGGCTGAGGCTGAATCTGCTGAGGGATGGATGCGAGGTATCTGATGGCGAGCTAAAGCCTGATGCTGATAATGCCAATGGTGCTGGCGAGAAGAATGAGGGCTATCAACGCAATCACAACTGCCAAAACTGCATACAACTGCTTCATTTTGCCTCCTGCCGAACTGGAAGAAATGAGTTCAATAACTGCTGATAGAATTCTACCAGCAGATTACTACTCAACGGTATGAGTGAGGCGTGTTTTGGAACATAGCAAACATGAGAGGGGCGTTCAGTCCGAATGTACCTCCGGGCATGATGAGCGTGTGGAAGTGTCTCGAAAAGAAGCGGTCGAGGCGAATGACAAGTGGGGTAAGAAGGTTGCCAAGTTTTTTGGAAAGCTGTCGACCAAGGTAAAGATCGCTTTGGTCGTGGTCATAGCGGTGACCCTTGTCGGATTTTTCGGCTTCATCCTCCCTTCAATGCTCGATAACGACGAAACTCAGTACCTCACGACATCGGATCTTAAGTCTGCTGTAGATATCGACAGTCTTTCTACGGTTGATTACACCTACCACGGCATCGTCGAGAAACACGGCAGGTTCCTCTGGATGGATCGCGTGGAATATCGCGTTAAATACGAGGCTCACATTCGTGCATCGTTTACGATGAGCGACATCCAGTTTGGCATCGACGAAGAGAATAAGGTCGTTACCGCCTATCTCCCCAAAGCGCAGGTTGGCGAGCCTCAGCTCGACAATAGTAAGTTTGGCTACCTTCCCGAAAACGCAACTGCAGATATAAAAGATGTTCTGTCACTTTGTCGCAAAGATGCCGCAGACGAAGTTGATAAAAAGGAGATTAAAAAACAGGCGGACGCGAGCTTGCGGGATACCGTGAAGGCCCTGACGCTGCCGCTTATCGAGGGTGAGTACGAGCTTGATTTCAAACCGTTGGCCGATTACAAGGGGGAGGCTGACTCCAATGCGTAAACCATGGTTGGTATGCTTTGCCCTCGTGGCGGCGCTGTCACTTACTGGGCTTTCGGGTTGCGCAAAAAAAGACGAAGAGCCTGATTTTTCGGGTTATACGAAGATCGCTGAGCTTGCTACCGTTGAGTGCAGATTCCATAACGTCGCGGAAATCTATAACGACGGCACCAATATGCTGTTTGGGATAAACGTGGGTTACAAGAAAGCGTGGTTCGAGTACGACGGAACCGTGCAGCTGGGTGTTGATGTTGCCAAGGTAGATGTCAGTAAGCCGGATGAGAACAATGTCGTAACTATCACAGTCCCTAATGCGCAGGTCCTCGGTCAGCCCCAAGCCGACGAGAGCACCTTTTCCGATATCTATAGCGATACCGGACTGCTAACTCCTATTACGACAGTTGATCAGTCCGCTGCACTTGAAGAAGCCCAAAACGAAATGATAAAAAGTGTCGAGGGCAATTCGACATTGATGAACAGCGCCCGTGAAAGAGCTAAAACTCTCTTGAGCCAGTACGTCACTGGAATTGGCGAGCGGATGGGCGAGAAGTACGAAGTTCAGTTTAAGGATGCAGAATAGGCTGACTTACAATTGCCTTGCTTGAGAGGGGCTTCGGATATGAAGGGCCTCCCATTTCTGGTTGTGTTAGAGATGGGAGGCCTCTTTTTGTATTCAACATCTCTTTACTGCTGCGTATCTAGCCGCGGCATCAATGAACTTCGCTAGCGCTTTCGGACTGTCAAAGGCAGACACAAGTGCCAGCCTTTTGACACCGTGTGATTTGAGGGGTGGCGTGCGATGGCTGCACGTCACCATGATGCATCTTGCGTTCGTCTACACCCCCGCGATCCCGCGCGCGGCACTCAGCAGCTCGTACTCCCTCTGACTCCATTGGCGCAGCTTGGCTGCGCGCACGGCATCGCGGCACAGGTCCAAAAACACCTCGGCTCCCTCGCAGAAGCACTCGCGGGCAAAGGCGCCGGATCCGTCCGCAACGCACATGCCGTCTGCAAACAACTTCCAACTCGACGGCTCGCGCGAGTCGTCTCCGAGCAGCTTGATCTGCAACACATGCGGGTCGCCGCCGGCGCAGAGCTCTTCCTCGAGTACCTGCACCGTAAAGCGCATCTGGTGGGAGAGACTGCTCTTGACCATGGCCGAGGCATAGCCGTTCGGCTTGTCCAGAAGATGTATTCGTTTTGGCTTGGCTGCCAGGTTGTGGAAATTGCGCTCGCTGCGCACGGAGAAATTGTCCATACGGACTCCTTTCATCGATGTTGGCAGGGCCACCGTGCCTCTTGGCCGGTTGGCGTCGGGATCGTGGAGCCAACTCTCTACCCCGACTCTGGATAAAACGCGCCCGCTCCTTGCGGGCACGATGGAGTCTATCAGCGCGCGCGGACACAAATCAAGCGCGCCTGCGAAATGATGTGCAGACGGCGCTTGATTACGCGGCAATTATTCGGCCAACATTCGGAAAAGTGTCGAAATCAGCCGTAAGAAAGTACGGAAAAGTGTCGGAATCGGCACCTCAAAAGTACGGAAAAGTGTCGAATCTGACGGTCTCAACATTCGGAAAAGTGTAACCGGATAACAAAACAGCACGTAGAAGCTGGTGCTACATATGGACGTTTCAGCCGCCCTCAGCCCTCGCTACTCGTCCCCGTCGTTGGGGTCGCCCTTGAGGTTGTTGACGTCGAGGTAGTCGTTGCTCTCGTCCTCTTTTTGCTGCGTTGCCGATTCGGACTCGACGGGGCTGCGGAACAGCTGGAATCCCTCAAACGCAATGACGCCAAGTAGCACCACGACAATCGCTATAAAGATAATCTTTGCTACTGGATTGAAATCCAAAAAGCGCGGCGCCTCTTCCGCGGCGTAGTAGTCGCCATAATAATCGTCGTTGTCAGTGTGGCTATCGGTGTATGAGGATGTGGGCATAGCTTGCGCGTGGTCGTCCGGCTCGTATTCGGAAGCGGACGCGGCGACAAGTGGATTTACCGGCTCGCCGAGCGTCGGCGCGCCGGCAGATGTTTCGTCCAGATCGGCATCAGCCCAGGAATCGAAGGCAAACTGACGGGTCGCAAAGTCGTCGAGATCTGCAACGGGCGGTTCGGGCGCAAGATGCTGCGCCGCGGCGATAAACGATGCCGTCTCGGAAGGATCGCCTGCCGAATGGGTTTTGCCGCTCATGTGCTCGTCGGCTGTCCAGGGGCGATCGCTCATCACGTCGTCGAGGCTCAACGCAAACAGATCGTCTTCGCCCTCGTCAAACACGCGTTTCGCATGCCTGGCGGCAGAAGCGAAGCCTCCGTGGCCGTTGCGCGATGCGTTGCTCGACCCCATCTTGTTCCATCCTTTCGAACTGTCTATTTCATCGATTATATGGAACTTGCCTTGCGGCCGAGTCTTGGATTCGTGCATTCCAGAACTCGCGCCCAAAAGGGGAGGGCGATCCGGCCGAGCTGCCTACTTGTCGCCGGCGGCAGCCTTTGCCTCGTTGAGGTAGCTATAGAAGCTGTACTTAGAGATGCCAAAGAACTCGCAGGCACGCTCGCTCGACTTGGAAATGAGGAAGGCGCCGCGACGATCGAGGTAGCCAATGGCGCGAATGCGCTCATCTTTGGTCATAAGGGCTGCGGGCTTGCCCACGTATTGCTCGCACTCGCGCAGCAGATCTTCGAGCAAGTCGCCGATGGTTTTGGTAATGGGCTCGGGCTCGGTGTAGCCCGTGCCGCCGGTGCCGGTAAAGGCATCGAGCGAGCGCTCAAAAGCTTTCATGAGCGTAATGTCAAAGTTAATGCCCAAAATGCCGACAGGCTTGCCCTCGTCGTTGCGGATAAAGATGGTCGAGGACTTAAGCAGCTTGCCATCGGCGGTTTTGGTGAGGTATGGCTCGCGGTCGTGCACGTCGGTGGTGTCCTCGTGCATGGACTCAAACACAATATGGCTGGGACCGTCACCCAGTTTGCGTCCGCTTACATGGCCGTTTTCGATCACTACGATGGAGTGATCCACGTCCTCGGTCTCCAGGTCGTGGACGACGACTTCGCAGTTGGGGCCAAACTGGAGCGCCAGGCCGTGTGCAAGGCGCTTATAAAACTCAATCTGTGCGGGGGTCATGGGTGCCTTCCTAAAAATTAGTTTGGGCAC
Source organism: Collinsella sp. HCP3S3_D1 (assembly GCF_052064015.1). Classification (NCBI taxonomy): domain Bacteria; kingdom Bacillati; phylum Actinomycetota; class Coriobacteriia; order Coriobacteriales; family Coriobacteriaceae; genus Collinsella; species Collinsella sp. HCP3S3_D1. The sequence goes on along the minus strand of NZ_JBQHWK010000002.1, from coordinate 28,101 downwards.
ACTTTGCCATAAACCCCACTTGTTCGCAAATAACGAAAGCGTCGCTGCGTTATGAGCGCAACGCCGTCCGTTGGTTTCAGGCCTAAAGCCGGGTTGAGGTAAGCCATGTAAAGGGGGCGCTCTGCCAACCGGCGGGGTGCCCCCTTTTTGCGTCGTGGGCGTGCGGGATAAGCGCTTTCGATGTAGGTGCCCCGCGGCGCGAGTTATGGGTACGATGGCTTCAGGGGAGGTATCGCCATGAAACTTGGATGCGTCATTATGGCTTCGGGCGAGGGCAAGCGGTTTGGCTCTAACAAGATGCTTGCCGATATCTATGGCGAGCCGCTGATTGCCCGGACCATCGATTCGGTTCCCCGGGGCTTTGACGTTGTGGTTTCGACGCGCTGGCCCGAGGTCGCTCAGATTTGCGAGGACAAGCATTGCCCGTGCGCGCTGCACGAGGGTGAGCTGCGCAGCGAAAGCGTCCGTGCGGGCCTTTCGTGGGGATTCGATCACAACTGGAAAGGTTGCCTCTTTTTGCCGGGCGACCAGCCGCTTGTGAGCGCGGATTCTTTTGAGGCCATGGTTCGCGCGTTTGACGAGCGCGGCCGCAAACACCCGGTGCGCTTGGCGTGCAGCGGTGAGCCTTCGAGCCCGGTGCTCTTTCCGGCGGAACTGTTCGATGCGCTTATGTGTCTTGAGGGCAAGGACGGCGGCGGTTCGATTCTCAAGGACCGCACCGACGTGGTGCTGGTCGAGGCGCGTGCCTACGAGCTGTGGGACGTCGATACCGCCAAGGGACAGCGCCGCGTCTCAGAACACGTTGCGGCCTGCTACGCGCCTCGCTAGCAGGGGGTGCCGCCAGGGGTAGCTAATTTGGGACGGGGCTCTTTTAGCTACCCTGCCTACCTGATGATTTTTCTCTCAACATGGGGTAGCTAAAAGAGCCCCGTCCCAAATTAGCTACCCCTGGAGGCTGGTGGCGACGACGGGGCGGCCGAGGGCAGCCTCAAAGCGGTCGGCTATCGTGGGGTCGCTGAGCGCGTCGACTTGGTTGAGTATGACGTGCGCGGCGTCGAGCCTCAGCGCCTGCATTTCGGCATTGAGCACCTGGGCGACGCGCTCGGGCGTGGCGATGTCGGTGGTCTCGCAGCCGCAACGCTCGCAAAAGAGCTCGGGGCGGTGGACGGCTTCGTTGATGGGCTTGCCGAGCCCCGAGGCGCCAACGATCCAGACGATGTTGGCCGTGCCAGAGGGAATCACCGGCTCCCAGGCAGCGTGGGCTTTGAGCGGGAGCCGCTTGCTGCCGTCCGCCTCGGCCAAGACGTAGTTAAAGCGCTGTGCCAGCTTGCCGAGCGGCTCGGCGGGGGCGGAGAGCTTGCCCGTCTCGGGGTCCAAGACACCTGCTTGGCAGATGCTTCCCCGCGCAAGGCCCGCGCAGGCCTCGCAGGTGCAACCGGGGACATGTGCGGCGCCCGGCTTCCAAGGTGCGGCGTCCAGGAGACGACTCGACCCGTCCCATGGCACGCCGGCGACGGGAAACATATGCGTGGTGGTGCAGAGGAGCACGCGGCCGCCCACGCGCATAAGCTCAAGGCCGAGCGCCTTTAGCAAGGTCGACTTGCCACCGCTGCCGATAATCGCGGTAATGCCCGGCTCGAGCTTGAGCGCGGAGACAAGGTTTCCGCTCGTCGTTTCCATCTGTTCACCGCCGTATAATACTGTGATAATAAATAATCATCAGAGTAGCGGTCGAACCGCTTTTGCTCTGCTCAAACCGTAGCACAGGGAGGTGCCCCGGAAATGCTCGTTTATGTTCGCGGCGCCGGCGATATCGCCACGGGCGTCGCCGCCCGTTTGGTGCGCGCCGGCGTGTCGGTCGTTATGGCCGATATCGCGGTTCCCACGTGTATCCGCCGCACAATCAGTTTTTGCGAGGCCATTCGCCTGGGCGAGGTTCAGGTCGAGGGCATTCGCGCCCGCTTGGCGCAGACGCCGGCAGAGGCGCTTGCAATTACCCAGGCCGGAGATGTTGCCGTCGTGGTGGATCCCCAGGCCAAGATGCTCGACGAACTTAAGCCCGCTGCCGTGGTCGACGCGATCCTGGCCAAGCGCAATTTGGGCACCACGCGCGATATGGCGCCTGTCGTCATTGCCGTAGGACCGGGCTTTACCGCGCCGCTCGATTGCGATGCCGTGGTCGAGACCATGCGCGGTCATTTTCTCGGCCGCGTCATCACCCAGGGCTCGCCCCAGCCCAATACGGGCGTGCCGGGTGTCATCGCCGGCTATGGCAAGGAGCGCGTTATCCACAGCCCCGCCGCCGGCGTGTTTAGGTCCGACCATGTGATTGGCGACATCGTGAGTGCCGGTGATGCGATTGGGTATGCGGGCGATGCGCCCATGGTCACGCAGATTGACGGCTGCTTGCGCGGGCTTTTGGCGAACGGCGTTCAAGTCACTGAGGGCTTTAAATGTGCCGATGTCGATCCACGCGGCGATGCCAGCTATATCAACTATATTTCGGACAAGGCGACGTCGGTCGGCGGCGGCGTACTCGAGGCGCTCGCCATGTTCACCGACGTTTTTAGGTGATAGGAAGCGACGATGGAAAAGCTCGATGTGGTGAATGCTGCGCTTGGCGCTCTGAAGGCCGGTAAGACGTGCGAGCTGGTGGTAGTTGCCGGCACGGCAGGGTCATCGCCGCGCGGCGTGGGCGCCTGGATGGCCGTCTTTGCCGATGGCAGCCAAGCGGGCACCATCGGTGGCGGTAAGATTGAGCTCCTTGCGCTGGACGAGGCGCGCGAGCTGTTGGCCGCAGGGCAATCGCGTCTGGTCCGCTACACCATGGGCGGCGAGAACTCCGATACCGGCATGATCTGCGGCGGAGCCATCTGCCTGTGCTATCTGCACCTGGATGCATCGCAGGCGCCGTTGTTCCAGTCGGTTGCCGACGTCTTGGCGTATCGACGCATCGGCGACTTCGTCATCGACTTTGAACCGTTTATCGCAAGCGCGCTCGAAAGCGACGCTGCCGAATACCATGGCGAGGAGTCGCGCCGCACCATTGTGGGTTGCCCCGGGCTTTCGCTGACGGAAGAGGGGAGTAAGGTCACCTACACCAACGCCGCCTCCGAGATTCCCCCGGCGCACATCGAGACGCTTTGCCCCGAGGGCCTGACCTACATCTTTGGCTGCGGTCACGTGGGCGCCGCGACGGCGCGCGTGCTCACGGCGGCGGGCTTTGCCGTTGTGGCGTGCGATGACCGCCCCGGCACGCTGACGCCCGAATGGGTGCCCGGCGTCTACGACCGTCGTCTGGTCGACTACAAGAACCTGGACGAGCAATGCCCCATCGGTCCGCGCGATCTGGTGGTCGTCGCCACGGCGGGCCACAAGTCCGATATCGATGTGGTGATTCAGGCCATGCGCGCCAAGCCCGCCTATTTGGGTTGCCTGGGTTCGCGCCGCAAGACGGCCTTTGTGCGGGCTCGCTTGGAGCAGGAGGGCTTTACGCAGGACCAGATCGACGAGCTGCACCTGCCGATCGGCGTTGCCATTCAGGCCGAGGATCCCGAAGAGATCGCCATCTCCATCGCCGCCGAGATGATCCATCTGCGTCGCACCAAGCTCGTCCCCCGCAAGCGCTAGTCGCATCCCAGAGGTAGCTAATTTGGGACGGGGCTCTTTTAGCTACCCTGCCTGCTCGATGATTTTTCTGGGACGGGGATTAAAAAATCATTAGGTACGCAATGATTTTTTAATCCCCGTCCCAGAAAAATCATCTCGAGGCGTTCGCTCACTGTTGGGTAGCTAAAAGAGCCCCGTCCCAAATTAGCTACCCCAGCCCTCTGCCGCATGCGGGTCAAAATGCTACCTGTGCCATATGCCCTATAATGTCCGCCCGTTGGGCGGCATAGGGCCGCTGCCTAGGGTATGGGAGGCGCAAATGGCAGAGTCGGTGGCAGGGGACGCCCTGTTCGAGCGTACGGGAAAAGTTTCGTTTGTGCAGGTATTGCCCCATGCACTGCAGCATGTGCTGGCGGCATTCGCGGGTATCGTCACGCCCGCTATCATCATCGCGTCGGTCTGCGGCTTCACGCCTCAAGAGGAAGCCGCCGTCATTCAGGCGTCGCTCGTCCTCTCGGCGCTTGACATTTTCCTTCAACAGTTCCCCATAAAAGGCATCGTCGGCTCGGGCTTGCCCATCGTGATGGGCGCGAGCTTTACCTTCGTGCCGGCACTTAAAGCGGTCGGTCTTGAGCTTGGTTTCGAGGCCGTGCTGGGCGCTCAAGTTATCGGCGGCGCGCTCGTCGTGCTCTTTGGTCTTTTGTTTAAGCGCGTGAGCTTTCTGTTCCCAGCTCCGGTGCTCGGTACCGTCATCTTTGTCATTGGCCTGTCGCTGTGCCCGGTTGCCGTGGCGTCCATGGCAGGCGGGGAGGGCGCGGCCGATTTTGGCAGCGTCACCAACTGGACCGTCGCGCTCGTGACGTTTGTCGTCACCTTTATGGCCGGTAACTACGGCAAGGGCGCGCTCAAGCTGGGCAGCATCCTGGCCGGTATCTGCGCAGGTTTTGTCGTTGCGGCGGTGTTGGGCATGGTCGACTTCTCGGCTGTCGCGACTGCAAGTTGGTTTGCCCCACCGGCGTTTGGCGCCCATCGTCTGGTGTTCGATCCAGCGGCGTGTGCCGTGGTGGGCGTTGTGGCCATCGTGAACGCCGTGCAGGTCATGGGAGAGTTTGCCGCCGTGTCCTCTGCGGCGCTCGATACCCCCGCGACCGATAGTCAGATCTCGGGCGGATTGATCGCCAATGGTCTCGTCGGTATGCTCTCGGGCTTTTTGGGCGGCGTCCCCACGGCAACCTTTGGCCAGAATGTGGGCATTATCGCCGAGAACAAGGTCGTTAACCGTATGGTCTTTACGCTCGCAGCCGCCATTCTGCTCGTCGCGGGCCTGCTGCCCAAGTGCGCGGCAGTGCTCACGTCCATTCCGCAACCGGTGATCGGCGGCGCCACCATTGGCGTGTTCGCAACCATCGGCATGAACGGTGTGGTCATGTTTTCCCGCCACGGCCTGTCTCAGCGCGATACCACGCTCATGGGTCTCTCTATCGCCTTTGGCACGGGCATTGAGCGCACGGCCGGCGCGCTCGCCGGCGCTGGATTCCCCGCATGGGTCGACACCGTCTTTGGCGGATCCTCCATTGCCGTCGCCGCACTTGTCGCCGTCGTCCTCAACCTGGTCCTGCCTCGCCAAAAATAACGACCCATATATGAGTTGCGGTGAAATACGGATTGTTTAAGCCTGTTAGGCCGCCAAACAGTCCCTATTTCACCGCAACTGTTTTTTGGGACCCATTTGTGCGGGGGAGTTGTGGAGTTGTGCAGGCAGACGATGTTTTTCTGGAAATACGCACCCAATGCGCGTATAGTACCGATTGTTTTGTCGGCTCCTGCTGCGTCGAGTCCAAACCGCGAAATGCCATGAGCGGCGCGGATGCAGTCAGGAGGCACGAGGACAACCCACCGTGGCCACGCCCCGTGCTTAAAACCCCAAGAAGGAGTGAACAATGGCAGAAGAGAAGTATGTGCCGCGTCTGAAGGCCAAGTACAACAACGAGGTCAAGCAGCAGCTTCAGGACAAGTTCCAGTACGAGAACGTCATGATGATCCCCAAGTTTGAGAAGATCGTCGTGAACATGGGTGTCGGCGAGGCCGCTACCGATTCCAAGGCCATCGACGGTGCCGTGCGCGACCTGCGCGCCATCACCGGCCAGCAGCCGATGATCACCCGTGCCCGCAAGTCCATCGCTACCTTCCGCCTGCGCGCTGGTATGCCGATCGGCTGCAAGGTTACCCTGCGTGGCGACCGTATGTGGGAGTTCTTCGATCGTCTGACCTCCGTCGCTATCCCTCGTATCCGCGACTTCCGCGGCATCTCCGCCAAGAGCTTCGACGGCCGTGGTAACTTCTCCATGGGCGTCACCGAGCAGCTCATCTTCCCCGAGATCGACTTTGACTCCGTCGATCACCAGCGTGGTATGGACATCACTTTCGTGACCACCGCCAACACCGATGAGGAGGCCAAGGCCCTTCTGGACGCCTTTGGTTTCCCGTTCAAGAAATAGGTTCACCTGCCCTATAAGCGCCGTTCCCACAAGGGGGCGGCGCTTGGGGCGAACAATACTCTATGTGAGGAGGATATAAGTGGCTAAGACATCGATGATCGTCAAGTGCAATCGCAAGCAGAAGTTCTCTACTCGTGAGTACACGCGCTGCCAGCGCTGCGGCCGTCCGCACTCTGTGTACCGCAAGTTCGGCCTGTGCCGTGTCTGCTTCCGCGAGCTTGCACTCAAGGGCGAGCTTCCCGGCGTTAAGAAGGCCAGCTGGTAAGTCACTACCAGCGTTTCAAGCATCCGTTTGGAACAGGGAAAACGTGCTAGTTAGGCTTTGCCGTTAAGGGCGGCGAAGAACCAAGAGCACGTGTTCATCAAGAACGAAGGAGAATCTGTATGAACCTTACAGACCCGATCGCAGATATGCTTACGCGCATTCGTAACGCTAACTCTGTGAACAAGGCCACGGTCTCCATGCCGAGCAGCAAGAAGCTCGTCGAGATCGCTCGTGTTCTGCACGAGGAGGGCTACATCGAGGGCTACGATGTCGAGGACACCGTTCCCCAGAAGACTCTGCACATCACGCTTAAGTATGGTCCCAAGAAGGCTAAGGTCATCAACGGCATCCGCCGCATTTCCAAGCCGGGCCTGCGTAAGTACACCGGCGTTGCCGACATGCCCCGCGTCCGCGGTGGCCTTGGTACCGCCATTATTTCCACCAGCCATGGCGTCATGACCGACCGCGATGCTCGCAAGCACAACGTCGGCGGCGAGATCATCGCTTACGTCTGGTAATTCGCTCGGTAGGTAGAAGGAAAGGAGATCACCGTGTCTCGTATCGGTAATAAGCCTGTCCAGATTCCCGCCGGAGTCGAAGTGGCAGTCAACGGCAACAACGTTGTCGTCAAGGGCCCCAAGGGCCAGCTCGAGCTCGATGTCTATGAGAAGCTCGCTATCAATATCGAGGACAACGTCCTCACCGTTTCCCGTCCCGACGACGAGCGTGAGACCCGTGCCCGCCACGGCCTCACCCGCGCCCTCATCCACAACATGGTTGTTGGCGTTTCCGAGGGCTTCGAGAAGAAGCTCGAGCTCGCCGGCGTCGGTTACCGCGTGCAGCAGAAGGGCAAGAACCTCGAGTTCTCCCTGGGCTTCTCGCACCCCGTGATCGTCGAGGCTCCCGAGGGTATCACCTTCGAGGTTCCCGACAACACCCACGTGAACGTCAAGGGTATCAACAAGCAGCAGGTCGGTCAGATCGCCGCTGAGATCCGCGGCCACCGTCCTCCCGAGCCTTACAAGGGCAAGGGTATCCACTACGTTGGCGAGCACATCCGCCGCAAGCTGGGTAAGGCCGCCAAGTAGTCGTAACCGACTCACTCGCATAAGACCAGCACCCCGTTAGGTGCTGGCAAGATCAACCTTTTTAGGAGTTTACGTATGAACAAGCATAAGGCGAAGCTGGAAGGCCTCAAGCGTCGTCAGCGTCGTGTTCGCGGCAAGATCTCGGGTACCGCCGAGCGTCCGCGTCTTCGCGTGACCCGTACTAACGCCAACATCTATGCCCAGATCATCGACGACAGCAAGGGCTCCAGCCTGACGCTCGTCTCTGCCTCGACCCTCGAGGCCGAGTTCAAGGGCACCCACACCTCGAACAAGGAGGCTGCGGAGAAGGTCGGTCAGCTCGTTGGCAAGCGTGCCATCGAGGCCGGCATCACCAAGGTCGCCTTCGATCGCGGTGGCCGTATCTACCATGGTCGCGTCAAGGCCCTCGCCGACGGTGCTCGTGCCGCCGGTCTCGAGTTCTAGGAGGTATGTAGCACATGGCTCGTAATCAGAAGCAGCAGCGCGAGGCCTCCGAGTTCGAGGAGCGCGTCGTTTACATCAACCGCGTGTCGAAGACCGTCAAGGGCGGTCGTCGCATGAGCCTCGTCGCTCTCGTCGTCGTTGGCGATGGCAAGGGCAACGTCGGCGTTGGCATGGGCAAGTCCGCTGAGGTGCCCATGGCCATCTCCAAGGCGTCTCTCGATGCCAAGAAGAACATGTTCCACGTGCCGGTGACCGAAGAGGGCACCATTCCGCACGAGGTTATCGGCCACTTTGGTGCCGGCCGCATCATCATCAAGCCCGCTGTCGAGGGTACCGGCGTTATCGCCGGCGGCGCTGTGCGTCCCCTCTTTGAGCTTGCTGGCATCAAGAACGTCCTGTCCAAGTCCCTCGGTACCGACAACGGCCTCAACATCATCAAGGCTGCCGTCGAGGGCCTCAAGGAGCTCTCCAGCCCTGAGGACGTCGCGGCTCGCCGTGGCCTGACGGTCTCCGAGATGTTCGTCGGTAAGGAGAACTAAGCATGGCTGACACCATCAAGATCAAGCAGGTCCGCAGCACCAACGGTTGCAAGCAGGACCAGGTCCGTACTGTCCGTGCCCTCGGTCTCCACAGGATCCGCGAGGTTCGCGAGATTACTGACAACGAGTCCGTCCGCGGCATGATCTTCAAGGTCAAGCACCTTGTCGAGATTGTAGAGGAGTAGCAAATGCAGCTTCACGATCTTACTCCCGCGCCCGGTTCCACCAAGAACCGCAAGCGCGTTGGCCGTGGCAATTCTTCGGGTCACGGCACCACTTCTGGCCGCGGCCAGAAGGGCCAGGGCTCTCGCTCTGGCGGCACCAAGGGTGCCGGCTTCGAGGGTGGCCAGACTCCGCTGGCTATGCGCCTGCCCAAGCTTCCGGGCTTCCGCAACCCCCGTCGTATCGAGTACACCGCTGTTAACGTTGAGCGTCTCGAGCGTAAGTTCGAGGATGGCGCTGTGATCGACGGTGCCGCTCTTAAGGCCGCTCGCATCACCAAGAGCGAGTTCGAGCCCGTCAAGGTGCTCGGCAATGGTGAGCTTACCAAGAAGTTCACGGTCAAGGTCGACAAGGTCAGCGCTTCTGCGCAGGCCAAGATCGAGGCCGCCGGCGGAAAGGTCGAGCTGCCGTGCTAAATGGTCTTAAGAATGCTTTCCGCATCAAAGAACTGCGCGAAAAGATTCTTTTTACCATAGCTATGCTCGTCGTGTACCGCATTGGTGCGCACGTTCCTGTGCCCGGCATTCCCTTCCAGGGGATGCTGGGCCTTTTCTCGACCGATAACAATTCGGTCGCCGCAGGTGCTATGGCCCTCCTGAATCTTTTCTCTGGCGGCGCGTTGAGCTATGTGTCGGTGTTTTCGCTGGGCATCATGCCTTACATCACCAGCTCGATCATCCTCCAGATGCTCCAGGCCGTTGTGCCTTCCCTGCATGAGCTTGCCCGCGAGGGCGAGGTCGGTCAGACCAAGATTACGCAGTATTCGCGTTACCTCACCCTGGCTCTGGCAATCCTCAACTCCGTGGGTTACCTCTTCCTCTTTAAGAGCTTCGGCATCAGCTTTAATGGCGCCGCCGCTCCCGAGATCATCTTCGACCTCATGATCGTCGGCACGCTCACCGCGGGCGCCATGCTGATCATGTGGATTGGTGAGCTCATTACCCAGCGCGGTATCGGCAATGGCATGTCGCTGATCATCTTTGCGAACATCATGGCCGGTCTGCCGCAGGCGATCTTCTCCAGCACCGAGGGCAATGGCGGTGGCATCATCACTATGGTGATCATCTGCGCCATCATCCTGCTGGTTATCCCGCTGATCGTTTTCCTTGAGCGCGGCCAGCGCCGCATTCCGGTCTCCTACGCTAAGCGCGTCGTGGGCCGTCGCATGATGGGTGGCCAGACCACCTACCTGCCCATCAAGGTCAACACCGCGGGTGTCGTGCCGATCATCTTCGCTTCGGCGCTGCTGTACTTCCCGGCTCAGGTTGCCGTGTTCTTCCCCGGCATCGGCTGGATTCAGGCAGTTGCCTCTGCGCTTTCGACCGGTTGGCTCAACTGGGTGCTTAACGTTGTCCTCATCGTGTTCTTCGCGTACTTCTACACCTCCATGGTGTTCAATCCCGATGACACGGCCGACAACCTTAAGAAGCAGGGCGGCTTCATTCCGGGCGTTCGTCCGGGTAGGGCTACCGCGGCCTACATCAAGAACGCGCTCAACAAGATTACGCTTCCCAGCGCTGTCTTTTTGGCGCTCATCGCCATCGTGCCTTCGATCATCTTCTCCTTCACGGGCAATCAGCTGATCCAGGCATTTGGCGGCACGTCCATCCTCATCATGGTCGGCGTCGTGCTCGACACGGTCGACAAGCTCGAAGGCCAGATCAAGATGTATGATTACGATGGATTCTTTAAATAGGCTAGAGGAGGATTGCTCATGAACCTGGTATTGCTCGGAGCTCCGGGTGCCGGTAAGGGCACCGTTGCACAGGAGCTCGTCGCCGAGTTTGGCGTCGCCCACATCTCCACGGGCGACCTGCTGCGTGCTGCCGTCAAGGGTGGCACCGAGCTTGGTATTCAGGCTAAGAAGTACATGGACGCTGGCGAGCTCGTTCCCGACCAGCTCGTGATCGACCTTGTCAAGGAGCGCCTTGCCGCCGATGACGCCCAGCAGGGCTTCATCCTCGACGGCTTCCCGCGCAACACCGCCCAGGCTGTGACGCTCGATTCCGAGCTCTCCGCCATGGGTCGCGAGATCGACTGCGCCCTTCTGGTCGACGTGGCCCCCGAGGTCATCATCGATCGTCTGTCTTCGCGTCGCACCTGCCGCGCCTGCGGTTACACCGGCACTGCTGCCGATGTTACTTGCCCCAAATGCGGCGGCGAGATGTATCAGCGCGACGACGATAAGCCCGAGACCATCAAGAACCGTCTCGACGTCTACGAGAAGTCCACGAGCCCGCTTGTCGATTACTATCGTGGCCAGGGTCTGCTCAAGTCGGTCAACGGTGACCAGGCTCGCGAGACCGTATACGGGGATGTCAAAGAGGCCCTCGGTCTATGATTAAGATTAAGTCTGCAACGCAAATCGAGCAGATGAAGAAGGCAGGAGCGCTATCTAAGATGGCGCTCCGCCACGTTGGAGCCATGGTGCGCCCCGGCGTTTCGACTTTTGAGCTCGATCAGCTCGCGGAGCAGATTATCCGCATGCATGGCGGCACCCCGGCCTTTAAGGGTTACGGCGGGTTCCCGGGGACCATTTGCGCATCGATCAACGATGCCGTGGTCCACGGTATTCCCAACCCCGATATGATCCTGCGCGATGGCGATATCATCTCTATCGATACGGGAGCCGTTGTCGACGGTTGGGTTGGCGATAACGCATGGACGTTTTTCGTCGGCACCCCTACGCCCGAGGCCAAGGCCCTGTGCGAGGTTACGCGCGATTGCCTTAAGGCTGCCATTGAGCAGGCTGTTCCCGGTAACCATATCGGGGATGTTGGCCATGCCGTCCAGTCTCTCGCCGAGTCTCACGGTTATGGCGTGCTTCGTGACTATGTGGGCCATGGCATTGGCCGCGCGATGCACGAGGACCCCAATGTTCCTAACTATGGAAAGAAGGGGAGGGGCGTTCGCCTCCAGGCCGGTATGGTCATTGCCATCGAGCCGATGGTAACGATGGGTTCCAACCATGTGAGCACGGGCTCCGACGGTTGGATCGTCACCACCAACGACCACCTGCCCGCCGCGCACTACGAGAACACCGTCGCCATCACCAATGACGGTCCGGTGATTCTCACCACCGATGCGCAAGGATCCTGGTGTTCGCTCCAAGGCGGAGAAATGTAAAAGTTGCCGCCCCCTGATGCCCAACCTCGCCTTTCAATTTCGAAGGCATGACCCCAAGGTCTATGCCTTCTCATTTCAAGGCGATCTTGGGCATCAGGGAACGGCTTTGTTTTACATTTCAAATGTAACAAGTTCCACGTAGTTGTGGAGCCATTACGAAGTTATTACGATGCGTGTATACGTGTTGTAGAATACTCAATCGCTGTCGTTTTCTAGAGAAAGATGATTGCTTGTGAAGAAGGAAGACGCAATTGAGCTCGAGGGTACGGTAAAGGAACCGTTGCCTAATGCCATGTTTAAGGTCGAGCTCGAGAACGGTCATTCGGTTCTGTGCAACATTTCTGGCAAGATTCGAATGAATTACATCCGTATTCTCCCCGGTGACAGGGTTGTCGTGGAGCTTTCCCCGTACGACCTGACCCGCGGCCGCATCACCTATCGCTACAAATAGCGGCACGCATACACGCACTCTATTTCCGACTGCAGGCTTAGCTCAACCTACGGTCGGATTGTGTGTGAAGACCAGCCATAGTTTTAAACGCCTGCGGCTGGGCGAGTAGATAGTAGGGAAGTAGTTTGAGCGCTACCGAAAGGAAGAACGATGAAGGTACGTCCTTCGGTCAAGAAGATGTGCGATAAGTGCAAAATCATTAGGCGCCATGGCAAGGTCCTCGTCATTTGCGAGAACCCCCGTCATAAGCAGCGTCAGGGTTAAGAGAGGAGACTACGTTGGCCCGTATTAATGGTGTCGACCTCCCGCGTGAGAAGCGCGTTGAGATCGGTCTGACCTACATTTACGGCATCGGCCGCACCACTGCGACGAAAATCTGCGTCGAGTGCAACGTTAACGTGGATACGCGCGTTAAGGACCTCACCGAGGATGAGGTTAACGCCATCCGCGAGTATATCGACAAGAACCAGATCATGGTTGAGGGCGACCTCCGCCGTGAGCGCAACCAGAACGTCAAGCGCCTTATGGACATCGGCTGCAACCGCGGCCTTCGTCACCGCAAGGGCCTCCCGGTCCGCGGCCAGCGCACCCACACTAACGCTCGTACCCGCAAGGGCCCGAAGCGTCAGATCGGTGCTAAGAAGAAGAAATAAGGAGCGCTAGATAGATGGCTACTGCTAAGAAGAACGTTCGCGCTGCCCGTCTGAAGCGCGCGGACCGTAAGAACATTTCCGTGGGCCAGGCTCACATCCGTTCTACGTTCAATAACACGATCGTTTCGATCACCGATCCCCAGGGCAACGTCATTTCCTGGAAGTCGGCTGGCCAGGTGGGCTTCAAGGGCTCCCGTAAGTCCACGCCGTTCGCTGCCCAGATGGCTGCCGAGGCTGCTGCCAAGCAGGCCATGGAGCACGGTATGAAGAAGGTTTCCGTCTTCGTCAAGGGCCCCGGCTCCGGTCGTGAGACCGCCATCCGCTCCCTCCAGGCTGCTGGCCTCGAGGTCTCGAGCATTCAGGACAAGACCCCCATCCCGCACAACGGCTGCCGCCCCAAGAAGCGTCGCCGCGTGTAACTGAAAGGATCGTATCAATATGGCAATCGACAGGACTCCTGTTCTTAAGCGCTGCCGTCAGCTCGGGATCGATCCCGCTGAGCTCGGTTACAGCAGCAAGAAGGAATCTATCCGTCAGCCCAAGCGCCGTCGCAAGGAATCTGAGTACGGCATGCAGCTGCGCGAGAAGCAGAAGGTCAAGTTCATCTATGGCGTTCTGGAGAAGCAGTTCCACGGCTACTTCAACAAGGCCCGTAAGATGAACGGCGTCACCGGTGAGAACCTCATGATCATCCTTGAGTCTCGCCTCGACAACGTTGTTTTCCGTCTTGGCTTCGCTCGCACCCGTAAAGAGGCTCGTCAGTCCGTCCGCCACGGTCACTTCACCGTGAACGGCAAGCGCGTGGACATCCCGTCCTACCGCGTCAAGGCCGGCGACGTCGTCGCTGTTGGCGAGAAGTTCCGTGACCTCCTCCCCATCAAGGAGGCTCTGATTTCCTCCGAGCGCTTTGAGGTCCCTGGCTGGCTTGAGGTCGATATCGAGAAGCTGTCTGGTAACGTGCTCGCTCTGCCGACGCGTGAGCAGATCAGCGGTGATATCAACGAGCAGCTCATCGTCGAGCTCTACTCTAAGTAGTCCATCCGGGCTGCTGAGGCTGGAGGTAATACATGTCAGAATTCATTAGGCCTCAGGTTCAGGTCGAAGAGATCAACGAGACGTCTGCTCGTGTCTCCGTCGAGCCGCTCGAGCGCGGTTACGGTGATACGCTGGGCAACTCCCTGCGTCGCGTTCTTCTGTCCTCGCTCGAGGGTGCCGCCGTCGAGGCTATTCAGATCGATGGTGCGCAGCACGAGTTCATGACCATCCCTAACATGGTCGAGGATGTCACTGACATCGTCCTGAATGTCAAGGGTCTTGTCTTCAGGGCTCTCGGCACGACCGACGAGGCGACCGCCACCATCTCGGTTGACGGCCCCTGCGAGGTCACCGGTGCGGACTTCTTTATTCCGTCCGAGTTTGAGTTGGTCAACCCCGAGCAGCACATCGCTACGCTCACTGAGGGTGGCCATCTCACCATGAGCATGCGCATCGGCTATGGCCGCGGCTATGTCTCTGGCGAGGCCAACAAGCGCGACAACGATCCCATCGGTGTGATCCACGTCGACTCGCTGTACTCGCCGGTATCCCGTTGCGCCAAGCTCGTTGAGGCTTGCCGTGTCGGTCAGCACACCGACTACGACCGCCTTGTCCTCGAGATCGAGACCAACGGCTCCATCGCCCCGCGCGACGCCGTGGTCCAGGCCGCCAATATCATCAACCAGCATATGGCTGCCTTTATGAACCTTGCCGAGACCCCCGAGGTCGAGGAGGAGGTTTCGATCTTCGCTCCCGAGGTCACCAACGACAACGCCGAGCTGGACAAGCAGATCGAGGATCTGGACCTTTCTGTCCGTTCCTACAACTGCCTTAAGCGTGCCAGCATTCACTCGGTCCGTCAGCTCGTTGAGTTCTCGGAGAACGATCTTCTGAACATCCGCAACTTCGGTGTTAAGTCGATCGAGGAAGTGAAGGACAAGCTTGAGTCCATGGGCCTGAGCCTGAAGGCTTAATGCTTCGCATATTTGAGGAGAAACTAGACCATGCGTCACAACGTTAAGAAGGGCCTGAAGCTCGGCACCGATGCGAGCCACACCAAGGCCATGAAGAAGAGCCTGGCCAAGGCCCTCTTCGAGAACGACCGCATCAAGACCACCGAGACCCGCGCTAAGGCGCTGCGTTCGGTTGTCGAGCCGATCATCACCTGGGCCAAGAAGGGCGACCTGCACTCTCGTCGCCTGGCTATCGCCAAGCTCGGCGATAAGCAGCTCGTTGCCGAGATCTTCGACAAGGCTGCTCAGGGCATGTGGCAGGATCGCAACGGCGGTTACACCCGCATCATGAAGCTCGGTAACCGTAAGGGCGACAACGCTCCCATCGTTATCATGGAGCTCGTCACCGAGCCTTGCACGCCCAAGGCCAAGAAGGCTGCTCCGGCCCCCAAGAAGGCCGCTGCTCCCAAGAAGGTCGAGGCTGTCGAGGAGACCGCTGCCGAGGAGGCTCCTGCTGAGGAGACCGCTGAGTAGACAATTCGTCTGCATAGGCTATATTCGAGGGGTATGTTCGCGTACCCCTCTTTTTTTGTCGCGATATCGTTGTTTGTTTGTTGGGAGCGCCCATGACCGCGCCGTCTGATTTCAATTTGACTCCAGAGCTCGATGCCACGTTGGTGTTTCGTGTTGCCTATGACGGCTCGTCCTATAGCGGATTTGCCGAGCAGCCGGGGCAGACGACGGTTGCCGGAGAGCTGCGTCTTGCCATAGAGACGCTCTTGCGCCGCTCAGTCGATTTGACGTGTGCCGGGCGCACCGATGCAGGGGTGCATGCGGTGGCCCAATACATCAGCGTGCCCGTTGCGGATGCTGAGCTCGCTTTAACGCGCCGCAGGTGGCTGCGAGCTATGGATGCGCTGCTGCCCAAAGATATCGCCGTTAATGAGGTCTACAAGGCCCGTAAGGGCTTTTCTGCGCGTTTTGACGCACGTTCTCGGACCTATACCTACCGCATTGCCGATCGCGATGCGCGTCCGGTGCTATCGCGTGGCGCAGTATGGTGGCATCGTTATCCTTTGGACGTGGATGCGATGGCAGCCGCCTGCCCAGCGCTTTTGGGCGAACAGGACTTTAAGAGCTTTTGTAAGGTCGCTTCTGCCGTGGGCAAGCCAACGCATCGTTGCGTGATGCGTGCCGAGTTTGGCCACGAGGTCGCCTTTGGCGAGGATATCCTCACGTTTACCATCGAGGGCAATGCGTTTTTGCATTCGATGGTGCGCACCATCGTGGGAACGCTCGTCGAGATCGGCATGCATCGCCGCGATCCCGAGTGGATGCGCGAGGTGATTGACGCTTGCGATCGTACTGCTGCGGGTCCCACGGCGCCGGCGTGCGGCCTTACCTTTATGGGCGTAGATTATGACCCCACCGAGCTCGTCGCGCTCGAATAGAGGAGAAGCGAGAGCCATCTAAGTATGCTGCTCGTGTGGGCGAGCCGTGTGCAACATCTGTTCTTGGCGTGCAGCGCATCAGGCGACTCATTGCGTTTATTGCCGGGGTGTACCATGAACGGCAGTTGATTATTGCTGTCGAGAGGATGGATAACTTGCTTCGACGTGGCTCGCTTCCGCGACTTTCGGTGATCCTTGTTGTGGAGGGTTCGCCCAGCTACGCGATGCGTGCACTCGAAAGCGTCCAAAACCAAGACCTCTACGATATGCAGATTGTCGTTGCATGTCGCAACGCTGCGCCGGGCGTTCGTCATTCGCTCGATGTTGCCGCGGGCAGAGATATTCACATCGATTTGATAGACGTTGACGATCCGTCGAGCGGAGCTTGCCTTCGCGAGGGTTTTGCCGCTTCGCGCGGGGCCCACATTATCGCAATGAGCGCCGACGAGTGGTTTGCGCCGCACGCGTTTTTGGCAATGCTCGATGTCGCTTGTGAGACCTCGGCAGATATCGTATTTCCCTCGGTGTCGCTCGATCGCTACGATACGCATCGGGAACGCCATTCTCGTATGTTGGACGCGCAATCCATTGCCCTTGCCGACGATGGAGACCGGGCTTTAGGCCTGGCCAAGCTGGTCGAGAGCGGTCTGGTTTGTCAACATTCCGGCGTGATGTATGAACGCTCCCTGTTTGAGTTGTGTCTGCAGCATGCCGAGTCGTATCGTGCGATCGCCTTTTTGGCGCCTGCCCTTTCGCATGCGGAACGCGTATTGGGGTGCGCCGAAGCTTGTTTCCATACGGCCGCGCCATCGGTTGCGGATTCATTCGACCCCACCATGTTCTCGCGACTTTCCGATGACGCCAAGGCGCTTGAAGAGCTTTGCGTGCCATTCGACGCAATAGATGACGATAACCATCTAAAGCTGGCCTGCCAACGGTTTTACTATGGCCGCTTGGTTGCTTGTATCGAGAATTTGTGCCTGAGCCCCCATGGGGTGTCTTCAATTGAGCGCACGGCACGATTGCGTGATATGCTCAACGACGTGCGGACCCGCCAGATGGCGGTGGCCCTTAAGGGAGAGCGCCGAGGCCTTGGACTTTTGTTTGGGCCGATTGCCAACGTTAAGCCTATGCGCTGCGTTATGTATGCGCATCTGGCTGCTTTTTTGAACAGAACGGGCGCAAGGATAGCCTAGCTGTGTCATATTCGAAAATAATTTGCATAGAATTGTTTCGAAATGCGTTCTTATTCACAAATAGCCTCAAATAGCGCTAAACTATTCAATCACTGATAGATTGTCTTCGCCATCTATGGAGTGAGGTTTTATATGGCTAAAAAACGCAACGGGCGCCAGGATGCCATCAGAGATATCGTGCGCAATAAAGACGTGCGTACGCAGCGCGTGCTGGTGGACGAACTCCGCGCCATGGGCTTTGATTGCACGCAGGCGACGGTTTCGCGTGACATCGCCGATATGGGGCTGCGCAAACTGCCCGAGGGCATCTATGTTCTGGCTGAGGACCTGCACCTGCAGCGCATGGTCTCCGAGCTGGTTACCGGTGTGTTGCGCACCGACAACCTGGTTATGATTAAGGCTCAGCCCGGCACCGCCTCGGGCATTGCCGCGGCTGTCGATGCGGCCGAGCTGCCCGATGTGCTCGGATCGCTTGCCGGCAATGACACGATTTTGGTTATCGCTCAGACTGCCGAGGATGGCGAACGTCTCGAAGCGCTGATTAACAAGCTCAGTGCCGCGCGTAAATAGCTTTACGCGCGTAAACAACGCCAGCTAAGACGGTGGAAATACAGGGGCGTCGGTTTTGAGCCGACGCCCTTTTTGTGACGCTCCTGTCGTGGCATCTCGATTGCGCGCGATATGCCATGTATGTCCCAGCAAAAAGCGCCCGAGCATTTGAGCTGCTCGGGCGCTTTGCTATCTACTGACCTGTGGAGGGATCGGGGGTCGGGCTAGGGCTGGGATCGGGGGTCGGGCCAGGGTCGGGGCTGGGGCTGGGATCGGGGCTGGGGTCGGGAGTAGGGGTGGTACTGCCGCCATCGCCTTCGCCGCCGGTGTTACCGCCCTCGTTGCCGCTCCCGCCGGTGGTCTCCGTCTCTTCTTCCTCGTCTTCGTCCTTATCCTCGTCCTCTTCCTTCTTCTTGTTGTTTGTGCCGTAGAACTTCCAGACGTTATTGTTCTTGTACGTGGGAGCCGTTCCGGTCGGGAACTCCTCGCGCTCGGCGCCCGCAAGAACGGTGTTCATGAACTTCTTAAAGACGGGCAGGTTGGTGCTGTCGCCCAGCAGGTCCGAACCGTACTTTTGGATGGGAATCTCGCCTGCGGAATAACCGGTCCACAGGGCGCATGCCAGTTGCGGCGTGTAGCCGCAGAACCACAGGTTGGTGGTGTTGTCAGTGGTGCCCGTTTTGCCGGCATAGGGCTGGTTGACGCTCAGCGCGCCGGCGGCACCCGTGCCGCTGCCCTGCATGACGCCGGATAGAACGTCGGTAACCGCGGCAGCCTCGCCTTCGGTGAGCACCCGCGTGGGATTGTCGGTGTGCTGGTACAGAACCGAGCCGGTACGCGAGTCGATCTCGGTGATGGCGATCGGCTGGCGATAATAGCCGCCGTTGGCAAAAGCGGCGTAGGCCGATGCCATCTCGAGCGGTGAGATGGACCCGGTGCCGAGCGTCATGACGGGAACGTCCTCGATATTGTCCTTGGCGGGATCGATGCCGAGCTTTTTGACGAGCGACATGATCTTGTCATTTCCGATGGCTTCGGCCACCTGAATGTAGCCGGTGTTGGATGAGTATGCCGTTGCCTGCTTAAGCGTGATGTTGCCATAGCTCTGTTTGTCATAGTTTTGCACCTCGGTCGTGGTGCCCTTGGCCTTGAGTGGCGAGTTGCAGTTGAGAATAACGTTGGGGTTCATGCCGTTTTGGATGGCAGTTGCCAGCGTAAAGGCCTTAAACGTGGAGCCCACGGGGCGCTTTGCCGTAGCGTGGTTCACGTGATTCTCGTCGGCGTTGTAGTCGTAGCCGCCCACCATGCACTTGATGTAGCCGGTCTTGGGGTCAACGACAACCATGCCCATGTCCAGGCCATCGAGCGAAAGCGTGTCGAGCTGTGAGCGCACAGCCTCCTCGGCCACCTGCTGCATGGTGGGGTCGATGGTGGTCTTAACAGTCAGGCCACCCTTAAAGAGCACGTCGGTGGAGAACTCCTGCTCGAGCAGCTGCTTGACATAGGAGACAAAGTAGGGCTGTGAGTATACGTCGACACCGCTGCCCGAGATCTCGGTCACGTTGAGGGTGATGGGCTCAGCCTGCGCGGCATCGTGCTCTTCCTGCGTGATGTGGCCCAGGCGCAGCATGTTGTCGAGCACCTTATTGCGGCGGGAAAGCGCCAGGTCGGGATTGACCGTGGGGTCGTACTGTGAAGGCGAGTTGGGCAGACCGATGAGCAGCGCGGCCTCGCTCAGGGTGAGGTCGGAAGCACTCTTGGAGAGGTAGGTCTCGGCGGCGGCCTCGATGCCATAGGCGCCGTGGCCATAGTAAATGGTGTTGAGGTACATCATGAGGATCTCGTCTTTGGAGTACATATCCTCCATCTTGATGGCGATATAGGCCTCGCGCACCTTACGCTCGATGGTCAAGTCGAACTGCTCCTCCTGCAGGATGGTGTTGCGCACCACCTGCTGGGTGATGGTCGAGGCTCCTTCGTGGCCGCCGGCAAGGGTTGCCACCGAGGCACGCGCGATGCCCAAGAGGTCGATGCCGCCGTGCTCGTAGAAACGCTCGTCCTCGACGTCGATCGTGCCCTGCAGGACGTACGGGGAGACCTGGTCCTTGGTGATGGACTTGCGGTTTTGGGTATAGAAGCTGGCGATCTTGTTGCCGTTGCAGTCAACAATCTCGGTGGGCTCGCTGACCAGATAGGCGTTGGCGTCGGTGTAGTCGGGCAGGTCGGACAGCCAGCGGTTGACGTTGCCGATCATGCCGATGCCAAATGCTACGCCCGCGATGAGCAAAAAGCCCAAAAGCGAAAGCAGGATGACGGGCAGAGCGTGCGTCTTAGAGCGACCGTGTCCCTGTCGTTGGCGAGGACCCATATGTTGACCTCCAAGTATGTCGTGCCAGGCGGCGGGTATGCGTCGGGCAGGATGGACATAAGTTATTACACGATAAACCAATCGAGCCGCGCGAAGCCTCGTGTATGCTGGTTGACGGCAATTAACAGAGCGATTGCATACCTTGGTAAGGAGTTTGCCGATGGCGATTTGGGCGACGGAGCCTAGCAGACAATGCGGGAATGGGACGCCAACATCGGGGCTGGCACTGCCCGAGCTGTTGGCTCCGGCTGGCGGGCTCAATCAGATGCTCGCCGCGATCGCGGCAGGTGCCGATGCCATTTATGCCGGGTTGAGCGGATTTAACGCCCGCGTGAGTGCGCACGGGTTTAGTGATGACGAATTTGCGCGCGGGTGTGCCGTGGCGCACGCCCATGGTGCGCGCGTGTACGTGACGCTCAACGTATTCGTGTTCGACGACGAGCTGTCCGAAGCTGTGGCACTGGGGGCACATGCGCATGCGCTGGGCGCCGATGCACTGATCGTGGCAGATGCGGGCCTAGCCCGCGCGCTGCATGCGGCAATTCCGGGGGTCGAGATTCATCTGTCCACCCAAGCGGGCGTCCATAGCAAGGGGGCTGTGCGTTTGGCGGCTGACGAGCTGGGGGTCGAGCGCGTGACGACGGCGCGCGAGCTGACCGTGGCAGAGATTGCGACGCTCTGCGCTACCGGTGTGCCCATCGAGGTGTTCTGCCATGGCGCCATATGCATTGGCTATTCGGGCGCGTGCGAGTTTTCGGCCCTGCGGCGCGGACGGTCGGCGATGCGTGGCGACTGCACGCAGCCGTGCCGTCTGGCATACGATTTGGTGGATGAGGCTGGGGAGAGCGTCGTTGCCGTCGAAGGCGATCGTCTGCTCTGCCCGCGTGACTATCTGGGCATTGCTCATTTACCCGAGCTTGTTGCTGCCGGGGTGGCGTCGCTCAAGATCGAGGGGCGTATGAAGAACCCCGACTACGTCTACAACGTGGTGCGGGCGTGGCGCCGGGCGCTCGATATGCTGCGTGATGGCGCGTGGGATCCCGATGCCGTGCGGGCGCTCGAACGTGAGCTGGGAAGGTCGTTTAACCGCGGGTTTACCGACGCGTATCTGCGAGGCCGCTCGGGCGCGGAGCTTATGAGTTTTGAACGCGCGATCAACCAGGGCGTGCGTGTGGGCCGTTTGGTTACCGTGGGACACGAGGAAGTGACCGTCGAGCTCGATGCCGCCGTGGCGGCGGGCGATACGCTCGAGATCAGGTTTTACCCGGGCGCCGACGCTCGGCCCGATGTACCTAAACGCTGGCCGCAAGTTCCCTGCCCGGTGGATGCCGCGGCGGGAGAGCGCATCGTTGTCCATTGCAAGCGCAAGGTCGACGCGGGCTGCGAAGTGTATCTGATTCGCAGCGCTGGTGTGCTTGAGCAAACGGCGGCGGCACTGGAGCGCATGCGGGCCGAGGCCGATGCGGCCGTGCTTGCGAAACGCGCTGTCGAGACGCTGCCGTTTGCGGGCGTTCTGATGGATGGTGGCGCGCAGCCGGAAGAACCTGCAGAGTCTGTCGCCGCTCGCTTGGTCTTTGCCTGGCAGCTGATGGACCAGGACCCGAACGAAGAGCTCGACCTGTCCGATGCGACTGTTGTGCTCGACGAGGTCTGCCGTGTGGGCGATATCGAGCGCACTCGGTCGCTCATGCAGCGCGCCGGCCGCATCGTCTGTCGTAATCTGGGACAAGTGGCGATAGCTCGCGAACTGCGCGTCGTCTTTGACGTGGCAGCGCCGGTGTTCTGTGCGAACCGGGCAACGCTCGCCTGGTTGCGGGGGCTTGGGGCGCAGCGCGTATTTTTGCCTGCCGAACTTGTCGCTCACGATACGAAACGCGTTGCCGAGCTTGCCGCCTGTCCTGGCGTCCTGGGTCCCGTCGATACCGATCGTCCCGAGCTTATGGTGTGCGAGCACTGCCTGCTGACCGCCGAGGGCGTCTGTGCCACCGATGCGACGGGACAGGCTTGTTGCTGCGACTGCTTGCGTCGCCGGCAGACGCGCTATCTGGTCGATCGTGACGGTACACGTCTGCCAGTTGCCATCGACGCATGCGGCAGGACGAGGATTTTCCTGTCGTAGGTGCTGCGTCGCGTCAGTTTGTTATCATATGAGAGTTTATGGACTTCCAGCACCGCCGTTTTCGGCGAGGGTGCTATAGCAAAAGGAGGATACCCAATGCTGTCTGTTGACGAGCAAATGCGTATCATCACCTCGGGCGCCGCGAAGATCGTCCCCGAGGCCGACCTTCGTAAGAAGCTTGAGAAGGGTGAGCCCCTCAACATCAAGCTCGGCGTCGATCCCACCAGCCCCGACCTGCACCTGGGCCACGCCGTGCCCCTGCGCAAGATGCGCCAGTTCCAGGACCTGGGCCATAACGTCACCCTGATCATCGGCAACGGTACCGCGCTGATTGGCGATCCTTCGGGCAAGAACTCCACCCGCCCGCAGCTTTCTCAGGAGCAGATCGAGGCCAACGCCGAGACTTACGTGAGCCAGGCCATGAAGATCTTGGACCCCGAGAAGACCACCATCGTGCACAACGGCGACTGGATCTTGTCGATGGACCTGGCCGGTCTGCTGCAGGTGTGCTCCAAGTTCACCGTCGCCCGCATTCTTGAGCGCGATGACTTTACCAAGCGCTATCAGTCCCAGACGCCGATCGCCCTGCACGAGTTCCTGTATCCCGTGATGCAAGCATACGATTCGGTCATGATCAAGGCTGACGTGGAGATGGGCGGCACCGACCAGCTTTTCAACCTGCTCGCCGGCCGTGAGCTCATGGAGAAGATGGGCATGGAGCCGCAGATCGCGCTCACCATGCCGCTGCTCGAGGGCACCGATGGCGTCCGTAAGATGTCCAAGTCCTATGGCAACTACATCGGTCTGACCGACGCGCCCAAGGATATGTTCGGCAAGACCATGTCCATCCCCGACGAGATGATCGGCAAGTACTACCGCCTGGCGAGCTCGCTCACCCCGGCCGAGGTCGACAAGATCGACGCTGCCCTGGCCGATGGCTCTGCCGATCCCTATGAGCTCAAGCGCGCTCTGGGCCGCGACCTGTGCGACACCTACCACGGCGCCGGTGCCGGCGACGAGGCTCAGGCCGAGTTCGACCGCGTGTTCAAGGAGGGCCAGCTCGCCGACTTCCCCGAGAAGCATGTTGAGCTGACCGTAAACGACGAGGGCCAGATTTACCTTGCCGGCCTGCTCAAGGACCTGGGTCTTTCGGCCAGCGCCGGTCAGGCCCGCCGCGACATTGACGGCGGCGGTGTCAAGATCAACGGCAAGGCCGTGGCTCCCAAGAGCTACAACATCGACCCCAGTGCCCTCAAGCTGGGCGACACCCTCTCCGTGGGCAAGCGCAAGGGCTTTAAGCTTATTTAGTTACGCGGTTTTACCAAACCGCGTAACAGCTTGACGCTGCGCGGGCTCCAGAGCGACAACTTGTCATTCAAAGAGGACGGCATGACCAGAAGGTCTATGCCGTCCTCTTTTCATGCCAATTTGTTCGCTCTGGAGTCCGCTCGCTGTCCGTCCTCCACCTACGGCGTTGTCCTGGTTGGCACTTAGGGACGTTTCTTTTTGGTGCAAAGCAGCCTGTCCCCATTGCGCCAAGTGGTGCGTGCCGTTAAGCAGAGGGGCGTATTGCTGGCCCATCGTTTGGGCATACAATGGCTATTGGCTTGCTGCGGTGAAGGTCTGTCCGCTCCGCAGCTTTTTTCTACGGTTAAAGGAGTATGTATGTCCGTTGAGGTCATGAGGTCTGTGATCGATGCCGCCGAGGGCCGCGTGCCCGTCGACACGCTGTTTGCCAACGCGCAGATCGTCGATGTGTACGGTCAGCGCGTGGCGCCCGGTAGCGTCGCCGTCAAGGACGGCGTGATCGTCGGTGTTCTCTACGATGGTCGAGATGACGCTGCTGGCACGTACGAGGCAGCTGAGGTTATCGACTGTCAGGGTCGCTATCTCGCACCCGGTTTTATTGACGGACACTTGCATATCGAGTCTTCGAACATCCGCCCTGCCGAGTATGCGCGCATGGCGGCGACGCGTGGCACCACCACCGCTATTGCCGACAGCCACGAGATCGCTAACGTTTCCGGCCTAGACGGCCTGCGCTTTATGATTGAGGACGGTTGTCGCGCGCCCATCTCCATCAAGTACATGATGCCTTCGTGCGTGCCCGCACTGCCCGACGAGCAGGCCGGTGCCGTCATCACTGCTGCCGATATGCAGGCGTTTTTTGCCGAGCATCCGGGCGACGTCTTTGGTCTGGGCGAAATGATGAACCTGCCGGGTGTCTTTATGGCCGACCCCGAGACCTGCGCTCGCATCGATGCTGCCAACCAGACACCGTCCAAGCAGGTTGACGGTCATGCTCCGCTTGTTGCCGGCAAGGATCTCAACGCCTATGCCGCGGCGGGTATTATCGCCGACCACGAGTCGACGATTCCCGAGGAAGCGCTCGACAAGCTATCCCGCGGCATGTATGTCATGCTGCGCGAGGGCACCTGCAGCCATGATCTTGCCAACCTGTCGCCTATGCTGCTGGAAAACCCCGCCCGTGCCCGCCGCTGCTGCTTCGCGACCGATGACCGCGCTCCCTCCGATGCACTTTCGACCGGCATGATCGACAATGCCTGCCGCGTGGCTATCGAGGCCGGCATCGACCCGGTGGTCGCCATCTCCATGGCGTCCCTTTCCACGGCCGAGGCCTTTGGCCTGGACCACGGCTGTCGTGACCCGCATGAGCTCCGCGGCGCCATCGCTCCGGGCAAGCGTGCCGACCTGCTGGTGCTCAACGATCTGACGTTTGCCACGGCCCCGCATCGCGTATATGCCGCCGGTGCTCTGGTGGCGCAGGATGGCACCTTTGTGGGCGAGATCGCACCCGAGATGGCTGAGGTTGCAGCCCTTGCCGATGAGCTGCGCGCCTCTGTTAAGCTGCCGAAGCTTTCGCTCGACGTTTTCGACTATGCCTTTAAGCCGGGCGAGGCTGTGATTGACGTGGTGCCGGGTAAGGCCATCACGGGTATGGCTCGCCCCGAGAGCGCCGAGGGCCTGCGCCGCATTATGCTGATTGAGCGCCATGGCCGCGGCGTGTCGCTGCAAGCCGAGGGCGTCGACGGCGACGGCCCCGCTGGCCTGGGCCTGGTCGGCAAGCATATCGGTCGCGGCTGGGTGCGCGGTTTCACCATCACCGGTGGCGCCATTGCCTCCACAATCGGCCACGACTCGCACAACGTGTGCGTGGTGGGCGACAACGCCGCCGATATGATGGCTGCTGTTGAGGCCGTGGGCCAGGGCGGTCACGTGCTGGTGCGCAACGGCGAGGTCGTGGCGCGCATTCCGCTGGCGCTCGGTGGCCTGATGAGCGAGGGCACGGCCGAGGATGTCGCGGCGCAGCACGACGACTTTATGGTCAAGGCGCGCGCCATGGGTATTGAGCCGCCGCTCGACCCCATCATGGGCATCATCTTCCTGCCCCTGCCGGTCATCCCGACGCTCCGCATCCGCCCCGAGGGCATGTTCGACGTCACGACCTTCACCTACGCCGACTAGTCATCGGGGACGTTCTTAAACGACTAGTCGCTGGGGACACTCTTTGGCGTGTCGCCTGACGCCGCGACCGTGGGCTCTCTGGCGCGCGTGAGCTATTTGCCAGGTCTATGTAACGTTTATGACTGCGGGGTCTTATTTGAGCTCCCTTTGGGTACGTTGGAATCGGATACACGTTCGATTCCAGCAAGCCCGAAGGGAGCTTTTCTATGTTTAAGCTGATTGCATCCGATATGGACGGCACGTTGCTTGACGAAAACGGCCAGGTGCCTCCCGAGACCTACGAACTGATTTTGGCGCTACGCGAGCATGGCGTGCATTTTGCCGCATCGTCAGGCCGCCGCTACGATCGCCTGTGCGAGTTCTTTGCGCCCGTTCGCGACAAAATGGACTTTGTCGCAGCTAACGGTGCCCAGGTCTACGCCGACGGCAAAATGGTAGGCCGTGAGGTGTATTCGCACCTGGCGATTCGAAAGCTAGCCCAGGCCGTCGCGACGTTTCCCAATCTGCATCTTGCGCTCTTTGACCGAACCAAGTCCTTCTTGCTCGATGACGAGAGTAAGTTCGTGCGCGAGGTGGATAAGGACCTTCCCAATGCCGAGCGCATTTGGGAGCTGCCCGATCCCAGCGTAAATATCATCAAGGCGAGTATCTTTTGCGATGATGGTGCCGTTATGGACAGCGCTTACGTACTGCAGCGCGAGCTCGGCCAGTTCTTTACCTTTGCGCCTTCGGGCAACGCGTGGATCGATGCCATGCAGCCCGGTGTGTCGAAGGCCTCGGGCATCGCACAGCTCATGGAGCACTATGGCGTCGAACGCGACGAGGTCATGGCTTTTGGCGACTCGATGAACGACTACGAGATCATTCGCTTTGTCGGCACGGGCTGCGCGATGGAAAACGCGCGCCCCGCGCTCAAGGCAGTCGCCGATCGCGTGGTGGGGTGCAACCGCGACCACGCCGTCCAGCAGGAGCTCCGTCGCGTGCTGGAGAGTCTCGCCTAATTCGGCAGATGGGGACAGTCCTTGCAGCGCCCCGCGAAGAGTGCCCCCAACGACTACTGTGACCAGGGTAGCTAAAAAAGCCCCGTCCCAAATTAGCTACCCTGCCGGGTTGCTGCTGCTAGGCGAGGGCGGCCATGACGGCGCGGGCGACGCCGTCGTGGTCGTTGTCGTATTCGGTGATGGCGCCGGCGGCTTCGCGGTCCTCGGGCTCGGCATTGATCATCGCCGTACCGTGGCCCGCTGCCTGCAGCATGGGGATGTCGTTGATGTTGTCGCCGAACGCCCAGGCGTCGGCGAGAGGCTCGCCCAGATGCCCACATAGCCAAGCCAATGCCGTTCCCTTGGTGGCACCCCCGCCCATGACCTCGATATTCATGGCGTACGAACGCGTGACCTCAATGCCTTCGAGCGTGTCGAGCGCCGCCACGATAGCATCGCGGTCGGCTGAGTCGTGCCAGTACATGGCGATGCGTTCGAGCACCTCGACCTCGTCGATTTTGCTGTCGATATCCATGTCGATCGGCGTTCGCGTGCGCTTGAGCGAAGCCGCGATGTGAGGATCTCCGCCGCAGAATTCGTCCAGGCGCGTGTAGAGCGAGCGGGGGAGGAAGCACCGCCCGTCCGCGAAGATATCGAAGGTCACATCGTGGCCGGCGGCAATGCTATGGACGCGGTGGGCGATGGCGCGGTCGAGCGGTCGGCTCAATATGCGCGTGGCGCGTGAGGCATCGGTGGGCACATCCTCGTCGAGCTGCCAGACGCTAGCGCCATTGGCGCAGACTGCGTAGTGCACGGCAGGATGGGCGAGGATGGCCTCAAAGACGCCCGACAGCGGACGCCCCGTGCACGGTACAAACTCAATGCCGCGACGTGCGAGCTCGTCGAGCATCGTCCAGGTGGCGTCGCTCATCTGCTTGTCACTCGTCAACAGTGTTCCATCCATATCGGAAAAAACAAGAGGCTTCGGTAGTTTGTGTGACAAGGGGCTAGCCTAGGCAGCAACGCTCTTCGCTCCCTTCACGCCCTTCTTCCTCGCCTTCACCGGGCG